>CAYWGU010000079.1:0-12272 GCA_964457975.1 uncultured Spirochaetaceae bacterium
AGGAGAATTAAAATGATTATTTTGAATGAAGATCAAGTTGGAGCAGTGGAAGTAACAAATCCGGAAGCATATAAGGCAACCATGAAAGTTCTAGTAGGAAAGGATGAAGGCTGGGACGATTATGTTATGCGTATTTTTGAGCTACAAGTTGGTGGATACTCTCCAAAACATTCCCATCCATGGCCACACATCAATTATATAGTTGAAGGTGAAGGTATTATTTTACAGAATGGCAAAGAAACACCAGTAAAGAAAGGTTCCTTTGCTTTTCTACCAAAAAATGAAGTTCATCAATTTAGGAATATTGGGAAAGGAATATTTCGTTTTATTTGTATCGTTCCTAAAGAGGGGCATAAATAGGGCTTTCTGAGTAGAGAAGTGCTTATTTATTACTATATCGAAATCCTTATGTATTATATGTACCAATTGATGCTAGAATAATTGAGATTTAAAGATTTATAATTAGACATTAGGAATATAAATAAATTCTTAAATGGTGCTAATACAGATATGCTATAGTATCTTTATAGTAAATAATATGGAGTGATTATGAGAGATAGATCCTGGGCAATAAAAAAGGCTAAAGCGTTGGTTGCAAAAATGACAATTACAGAGAAAGCTTCGCAAATGAGATATGATGCTCCCTCAGTAGAGCATTTAGGCATCAAGGAATATAATTGGTGGAATGAGGGTTTGCATGGTGTAGCAAGAGCTGGTGTAGCTACTATGTTTCCTCAAGCCATTGGATTAGCTGCGACTTTTGATGAAAAGTTGATTAAAGAAATTTCAAGTGCAATAGCTGATGAAGCTAGGGCAAAATATAATATGGCATCTAAACTTAATGATTATGATATTTATAAAGGATTAACTTTATGGGCTCCTAATATAAATATATTTAGAGATCCAAGATGGGGACGTGGTCATGAAACCTTTGGAGAGGATCCTTATTTAACTTCACAGTTAGGTTGTGCTTTTGTAGATGGAATGCAAGGTGATGGTAAATATATTAAAATTGCAGCTTGTGCGAAGCACTTTGCAGTTCATAGTGGCCCAGAGTCTTTACGACATCATTTTGATGCAAAAGTATCTCAAGAGGATTTAGAGCATACATATCTTCCAGCCTTTAAAGCACTTGTTCAAAAAAGTGAGGTTGAAGGAGTTATGGGAGCATATAACAGGGTAAATGGTGAGCCCTCTTGTGCTAGTGAATCACTACAAAACATACTACGAAATCAATGGGGTTTTCGTGGATATTTTGTATCAGATTGTTGGGCAATAAAAGATCTACATGAAAATCATAAAGTTACCCTATCTCCTGAAGAATCTGTAAGTTTAGCAATCAAGAATGGCTGTGATGTAAATTGTGGTTGCACCTATCAATACATTTTAAAAGCAATAGAAGAAAATAAAATAAGTGAAATTGAAGTTGATAAATGTCTAGTTCGACTATTTACAACAAGATACTTACTTGGAATGTTTGAAGAAACTGAATTTGATAAAATCCCATATGATGTAGTAGAGTGCCAATCAAATATTGACCTATCAATACAAGCTGCAATTGATTCAGCAGTATTATTGAAGAATGATGGAATATTACCACTAGATAAATCAAAGCTACAATCAATTGCTGTTATAGGACCTAATGCAAATAGTAGAGAAGCCTTGATAGGTAATTATCATGGAACTTCATCAAGATATATAACAGCATTAGAGGGAATACAAGATGAGCTGAAAGATACATCTGTAAAAGTTAGATATTCTAGTGGATGTCATCTCTTTAAAGATAATACAGAAGACCTTGCTAAACCTAGAGACCGTTTTGCTGAAGCAATTACGATATCACAATTAAGTGACTTAACAATAATTTGTGTTGGTCTTGATGAAAGACTAGAAGGTGAAGAAGGCGACGAGGGTAATAGTAGCGCATCTGGTGATAAAACTGATTTAAAATTACCTGGATTGCAACATGAATTAATAAAAGAAATAGACAAGCTTGGCAAGCCTTACATTGTAGTATTGTTAGCAGGAAGTTCAATCGATTTGTGCTTCAGTAGTAAAAATGCTAATTCAATTCTATTAGGTTGGTATCCTGGTGCAAGAGGTGGTAAAGCTATCTCTGATGTTATTTTTGGAAATGCTGCTCCTTCTGGAAAATTACCGATTACCTTTTATAAATCAGTAGATTCTATACCCGCTTTTACTGATTATTCAATGAAAGGAAGAACTTATAGATATGATGATGGTGATAATATTTTATTTCCATTTGGATTTGGTTTAACTTATGGTGATATAGAAATTAATGATGCTAAAATAGAGTTGATTAATAATCAATTGAATGTGAGAGTGCTATTAAAAAATAAAGAAGAAGTCGTAGTAAAAGATACTCTTCAAGTATATCTAATAGATTCTAGTAGCAATGAGATTTCTCACTTATGTGCTTTCAAAAAAGTTGAATTGTTAAGTAAAGAAAGCAAAGAAGAAAATTTAATAATTGATTTCAAAAATAATCCAATTGATATATTTAATTTGGATAATTATATTTTCAGTGTTGGTTTTTCTCAACCTGATTTATTAAGTGAGAATTTAACCAATAAACCTACATTGAAAGTAAAAATTAATCTTACTTGAGATAAAGGATAATGGTTATCTTCCTGAATGGTGTTTCTAGGAAAAAGGATATAATTGAAGAAACATTATTTTGGTTCGGCTACATTTTTAGTTGACTAATATACTTATTAAGGGCTTGAATTTACTATTACAATTAACCTCTTTTTATATGTTGCTTGTACCATGATGAGTAGTACTAGCAATATGTGATTTGTTTTTTTTTGCATAGATGTTGCATAAAAGGCTTAATTAAGGTAATATTATCTCATTGTTAATCAACAAATTACAAAATGAGTTGTTTAAACAATTGAAATAAATAATTACATATAGTTTTGATGAAGTAGCTGCATGAGTATTTAATTTATGAGTTGGTACATGTTTTGAGTAATAGGTATTGATGAATAAGTTGCGAAGAAGAAAATGTTATTGAAAAATCTAAATAAGATAGAACTGGGGCTTGGTTAGGACTAATTGTCATGACCTGTACTACTCAACGTGGTATAATTCGAGCAAACGCGAAGTTTAAGCGCTCTAACTCTAAAATAATAGAGTTGAGTGCGTTTTTTTGTCTATATGAAAAATATCAACAATATAAATTGCAGTTTGCAATTTAATCAAAATCTATTATTTCTTAATAACAATTGGATCGTAAAAGCACTGAATCTTAGGTAATATTGTCTTTTCAATATTAAAAAAGAATTCTTTGAAAAAAAAGATTAAATTGAACAGGTATACATGTTATTTAACTAACAAAAAGGGTTTAAACTGCAGTTTTACTGCAAGTATAATATATTAGGAGAAGATTATGAAAAAAAATAAAATTGTTTTATTAATGGTATTAATGATTGCCGTGTTCTTTACTGGTTGTACCAATAAAGATCAAACAACAATGGAAAAAATTGAAACCGAAGGGGAAATGTCATTTGCAATGACCGGAGGATATCCACCTTTTAACTTTATTAACGAAGAGGGAGATTTGGATGGTTTTGACATTGATATAGCTAAAGCTTTAGCAAATGAAATGGGTGTTAAAGCAGTTGGTATAACTACAGCTTGGGATGGCATTATCGGTGGTCTACTAAGTAGTAGATTCGATACAATTATTGGAAGTATGGCAATAAATGATGCAAGATTAGAAAAGGTAAATTTCACAAGTCCTTATTATTATGATGGTGCGCAATTTTTTTCAACTTCAGAGTTTGATTTAGCAAGTATTAAAGACCTTAAAGAAGGAAAGGTTGGAGTAGTAACAGGTACAACGTATCAGGATGCTTTAATTAAAATGGACAATATTGATAAAATTATGCAATTTGAAAGTGATGTAGATAACATTATGGCACTTGAACAACATCGAACAGATGGTCTTGTTACAGGTAGATTTGTTGGATTAGCAGCTCCAAAAAAATATGATGTTGATTTGATTCCTGTTGGAGAAATGTTATATGCAGAAGATATTGGAATAGCAGTTAGAAAAGGTGATACAGAGTTCTTAAAGACTTTAAATGAAGCATTAGCAACAATTATTGCAAATGGTACATATAATGAAATAAGTCAAAAATGGTTTAATACCAATATTTTAGAGAAACGTTAGGAGAAAGGAATGGAGTCATTTTACGAGTTTTTTAATCCACTAAAAGAATTTTTTGTAGTGGTAATAAAATATGCACCAAAATTTGATAAAGCTGTGCTTTTAACATTAGAACTATCTGTAGTTTCAATATTACTTGGAACATTAATTGGTCTAATAGTTACATCATTAAAATTAACCAAATTTAAGTGGCTACAGAAAATAGCCTATGTGTATATTTCAATTGTAAGAGGGACTCCACTCCTCTTGCAGCTATATTTTATTTTCTTTGGTTTACCATTACTGGGGTTAGAGTTTAGTTCTTTTACCTCAGCAGCAATTGGATTGGCCTTTCATAGTGGAGCATATATTAGTGAAATATTTAGAGGTTCAATTATCTCTATACATTATGGACAAGAAGAAGCTGCAAGAGCTCTAGGTATGAGCAAAATTGAAGCATTTATTCATATAATATTGCCTCAAGCTTTTAAGCGTTCAGTACCAGCCTTGGGTAATCAATTTATTATTGCAGTAAAAGATTCATCTTTAGCAAGTGTAATTACAATTACTGAGATAACTCTTACGGCAAGACAATTTAGTGCAGCGACATATGATCCGTTTCCAATCTTGTTTATTGCAGGAGTCTATTATTACGTGATTATTACAATATTGACAAAATCACTTAAAGGATTAGAAAGGAGATTACAAGTTGATGAAAGATAAATTGATGATAAGAGTAGAAGATCTGCATAAGTCTTTTGACGATTTAGAAGTTTTAAAAGGAATTGATTTAGATGTTCATGAAGGTGAGGTAATTAGTATTATTGGAGGTAGTGGTTCAGGTAAAAGTACACTACTTAGATGCATTAATTTTCTTGAAAAAAAGAATACTGGAAATATCTATGTTAATGGGAAAAAGATAAGAAGAAGTGCTGGTGATATAAACAAACTGCGTGAGCATGTTGGAATGGTATTTCAGACATTTAATTTATTTCCCCATAAAACAGTAATAAAAAATGTAATGGTAGGTCCTGTTGTAATCCAAAAAGAGAAAAAGCTAGCAGCTAGAAAAAAAGCTTTAAAACTTTTAGAAAATGTTGGTTTGGAAGATAAAGCCGATGTTTATCCTGCAATGCTATCTGGAGGACAACAACAAAGAGTCGCTATTGCTAGAGCTTTAGCAATGAATCCAGATGTTTTACTTTTTGATGAACCTACATCAGCCCTTGATCCCGAGTTGGTTGGAGAAGTGTTGCAAGTTATCGATAAATTGGCAAAACAAGGGATGACTATGTTAATAGTTACACACGAAATGGGATTTGCAAGAGAGGTCTCTGATAGAGTTGTATTCTTGCATGAAGGAAAAATTGAAGAAAGTGGATCACCTGAGGATATTTTTGACAGACCTAAAAGTGAAAGACTTCAGACCTTTATCGCTAGTATTTATTAGAAGAAGGAGATATTTTTGAAAATTATTAAACGACTGATTGCTTATTATAATAGTGATGAATATAAAAAGGTAAAAAAATTAACGCTTAAAATTCATTCTCAATTACGGTATTCAGCTGGTACCCAGTTTATATCCTTTTTATAAACAGAGATAAGATTAAGTGGATAATTTAGATATCCTTCATCGCATTATAAAGGAGATTTTCAAAATTACTTCAATCATTAGAATTAATCTTGACAATCTCCTTAAATCAAAGATTTTACCTATTAATGAGGTTCAATATTTTGGAGTGGTGCTTAATATCTCTTTTTACCACATGAATTTTTTTGCATATTTTATTTAATAAAAATAGAATAACAACAAAGGCTGATATGCTCTTTATAGAGAATATTGGCCTTTAATATTTGTTTGAGTGATGGTTGTATTTCCCTACTACTTTCTATGCTAGTTGCACTTTGATTGTAAATTCAAGAAGAAAAAAATACCTTGCATTAAATCTTGAAAGGTTTCTGTTAGAATTCCCTTTATTCACATTCATATTGATCGGTGTGATATGATCTTGGAATGTTTGTTACAATACATAGGTATAGATTTGTTAAATCTTCTGATGTTTTATTTTCATCTGAAATAATCCAATCTTCTAGTATCTGCAATACACCTGCGGCCATGAATGAAAAAACATATTTAGCATCTTCCGGTGCTGTGTGCTCAAATTTATTTCCAGGAAATAATTTATTCACCTCTGGAAGTATTTTCTTAAATTCCTTACCAAAGAGATGATACAAACGGTTATCAATAAAGAGCTTTAATTCTGGCTTATATTCAATTCCAAAATCAAAGAAGAAACGTGCTGCATCTTGAGTATTACCGGAGTTTTTATTTTTTACTCTGTCATAGTATTCATCAATTAAGTTCTTTGAATAATAAGCTATTACATCTTCTTTAGAAGTGAAATTATTATAGAAAGTTTTTCTAACAATCTGCGTATTATCACAAATTTCAGAGATTGTAATTACCTCAAACTTGTTTGTTTGTAATAATTGTAACAACGATTTTACAATGAAGTCTTTTGATTTTTTGGACATTTTTATATTTCCTTTTACTCATAAAGTATATATTTGAGTAATTATTATAATAGTTAATTGAATAAACTAATCAAATATATAATAACCCTTTTATACAAATGGGTAAAGAGTAAATTATTGTTTAATATTATTGTCTACTAAATGGGTAGGAATTAATATAAAAACCTTTATTAAATAAATATTTTTTAAATGGCTAATTATACAAATGTATAAAATCTGAAAATATATATATAATGCTAGTAAGAATTTACCTATTGCTGGTAGGTAAGATACCTTGTAAAATCTTACATGGTTAAAAGAAATCTCCTTTGAATATGTTTTCAAATGTTCCATAATGGAGTATTATATTTTCAAGCACAGATTAAAATTAAATAATTAAAGCTATATTATTGCAATGTTAATAAAATATATTTTTTAATAATCGAATGCTTTTTAGAATAAAAACAAGTTTGACTTAAGGATTTTATATGACCAAGAATTTAAATTATTTTGAATCTTAGATGTTATAAAAAACATAAGACAAACAAACAATATAAGAGAGGTATTATATGAAAAATTTAATAAATTTTAGAAAGAGGGTTGGTAAAATTGCTCTAACTGGAATACTTCTACTTTGTGTTGCACTATTAGCCGGTTGTGCTAAAAGTGATACGAAGAAGACGGCTGAAACGGCTGGGGCAGACGGTACCCAGAAGACAGAGACTTCTAATATAGCAGAAGATAGCAAACCCCTTGTTGTCGCTATGGAATTAGCGTACCCTCCTTTTGAAACAAAGGATATTGCGGGTAATCCTTCAGGCATAAGCATTGATTTTGCTAAGGCTTTAGGCAAGTCCATGGGACGTGAAGTAAAAATTGTAAATACTGCTTGGGAAGGATTGATTCCATCCCTTCAAACTGGAAAAGTTGATTTGATAATAAGTAGCATGACCATTACTGAATCAAGAAGTCAGGTGGTAGATTTTTCAGTACCTTATGCAAATTCCCTATTAGGTATTCTAGTTAATAAAGATTCCGATATTCAAAATGTTCAGGATTTAGATGTTAAAGGTATGAAGGTAGCTGTAAGAGCTGGTTCAACCGGTTTTATCTATGCTAAAACCAATATGAAGAATGCTGAAGTTATTACACTTGCTGATGAAAGTGCCTGCGTTACTGAAGTAACCCAAGGAAAAGCAGATGGTTTTTTCTATGATCAGCTAACCATTTATCGTAACCAGCAAAAACATTCAGAGTCAACCCGTGCCGTATTTGTTCCTTTCCAGGATGAAGAGAAGTGGGGCGTTGCAGTTAAAAAAGGTAATGCTGAATTACTCGAAAAGATAAATGCTTTTATCCCTGAATTCATAGCTAATGGAGAATTTGATAAATTATCAGAAAAATACCTTCACGAAGAAAAGAAGGCATTTGAGGATTTAGGTTTTAAATGGTTTTTCGATCTAACTTAAATAAAGCTCTGAATGCCTTTTTGGCATCACTTTTAGTCATAGTCTTAATATGGATTTCTGTATTAAGACTTGGAGTTTCTTTTGATTTTTCCTTTATTGTTGAATTTAGGAGTAGAATCTGGCAAGGCTTCGTGATGACAGTATTGTTGAGTCTTTTTGGATTTGTTCTATCTCTATTAATTGGTGTTGTTGCAGCATTGTTTCAAAATGGGAAGATATTATTCTTAAAATATATATCTTTAATATACATTAACTTTATTAGAGGAACTCCACTTATAATGCAGATTTATTTATTTTATTACATCATAGGTACTGCCTGGGGTGTTGAAAATAGATTTGTCTCTGGTGTTTTAATTTTATCAATATTTGAAGGTGCTTATATAGCCGAGATAATAAGAGGTGGAATTCAAGGACTTGAATCAACTCAAATAGAAGCGGCTAAAGCTGTAGGATTTAATAAAGTTCAAACCGTGCGACTTGTTATAATACCTCAATTGGTTGCAAGAACGTTGCCCCCACTTGTAGGTCAGTTTTCTTCAATTATCAAGGATTCGTCATTGTTATCAATTATAGCAGTTATTGAATTAACACAATCAATTAGAGAAATTTCAGCATTGAATTTTAGATTATTTGAGAGTTATTTATTCCTAGGTCTTTTATATTTATGTTTGACAATTCCCTTGGCACTAATTGGTAAGGTACTTGAAAAACATTACAAGTTTGAAGCATAGAGGAAGATTATATGAGAATAAAAATAAATAATATGTCCCACAGTTTTGTGGGCAATGATGGAAGCATGAAAAAGGTATTATCGAATGTAAATTTTGATGACGATATCTCAACTCTTTCTTTGATTGGACCCTCTGGTGGAGGGAAATCAACACTTCTTAGAATCCTTGGAGGTTTGATAAAACCAACAGAAGGAGATTTCTTCATTGACTGTAAAAATACAGGTTTTGTATTTCAGCAAAATGGCCTTTTTAAACATTGGACAGGAATGCAAAATATTACAATACCGTTAGAAAAGGTTTATGACTATGATGCAAAGGAAGCAAAGGATAGAGCAGAAGAGCTTCTTGATCGATTTGGTCTATTGGCAGATTCAGCAAAGTACCCTTCCCAGTTGTCTGGAGGGCAGCAACAACGTATTGCAATTGCGAGAGCTGTTGCATCACGTCCTGATTTATTGTTTCTAGATGAACCCACCTCAGCGTTAGATCCTGAATATACAGTTGAGGTCTTAGATATGATCAAGGAATTAAAGGAAGAAGGTTTGAACTTTATCATTGTAACTCATGAAATGGGATTTGCTAAAAGAGCCTGTGAAAAAACTGGTTTTCTTGGACCAACTGAAACAAGCATTGGTGCACGTTTTTTGGAGTGTGGTAAAAGTAAGGAAGTATTTGAAAATCCTAAAGATCCAATAGTTAAAAATTTCTTGAATAAAATTCTAATGTGGTAATTTTACATAATTCGTTTTAAAAAAAGGATCTCCAAAAGAGTTCCTTTTTTTTGAGCCAAAGAAAAGAAAATATAAATTGTGGTTAGACGATAACGATTAAATTTACTATATTTTATATATACAAATGAGTAAATAAATTCACAAGGAAAGCAATATGAAATTTGATATTAAAATGTATGCTGATTTCCAATGTCCTTTTTGTTACATTGGGAAAAGAATTTTCAATGGTATAAAGGATGAATATGATGTTGAATTGACCTTCAAAGGTTTTGAAATTCACTGTGATGTACCGCAGGAAGGAATCGCTATAGATGAATATTTTGGATCAATTCAAGATATGAAGAAGCAGGTTAAAGATTATGGAATACAATATGGAGTAGATATTGCAGATCTAAATACAGTAGTTAATTCCAACAAATCTCTTCGAATTGTAGAATATGCCAAAGAAGTTGGTAAGGGCGATGAATATAATGATGCTATGTATAAAGCAATGTTTGTTGATGCCTTAAATATTGGTCTTGATGATGTTTTGAAAGAAATATCTTCTTCAGTTGGAATTACAGCGGATGAAGTAGATAAGGTTTTATTAGATCATAAATACAAAAATGCATTATTAGATAATCATCATTATTGCGCTGTGAATGAAATCAAAAGTGTTCCCACCTTTATTATAAATGATAAAGTTAGAATTACTGGTGCCCAACCTCCTGAGGTTTTTAGAGAAGTTTTTGAAAAGTTAGAAAAAGGTGAACTTTAAGTTTTAATTGTATCATAACTTGATTCTTGCTTTTCCATAAAATTAAATTTGGTACCATTTTATTGAAATAAAAGTATTATTATTTTATACTTTCAAAACCCCTTTAATGTAGGATAAATAAAATTATGAATTACATAGAACTATTTTTAATAGCCATTTCACTTGCCTTGGATGCCTTTGCTGTATCAATAACTCTAGGGATAAAGAAAGGGGGTAAGGATATCTCCTTGGTCCTTAAAGCTTCAATTACCTTTGCTTTTTTTCAAGCTTTTATGCCATTGTTGGGATTCTTAATTGGGAATACCTTTAAGACTTATTTTGAATCTTACAGTGGAATAATAGCCTTTATACTGCTTTCTTTGATTGGATTGAATATGATAAGAACATGGCATGGTGGTTGTGATCTTGAAAAAATGAATGGGAAAAGAAAATATTCTTCTTGGAGTAATATTCTTATACTTGGTGTTGCAACAAGCATTGATGCGTTGACTGTTGGATTCTCACTATCTTTGATTGATTTTAATATTTTCCTAAGTGCTGCAATGATTGGACTTGTAACCTTCTTTCTATCCTTCATTGGTGTTGATTTTGGAACAAAACTTGGTTGCCGTTTTAAGAATGCTGAATTGATTGGTGGTTTTGTTTTAATCGCAATTGGAGTCAAAATTTTACTTGTTTGATAAATTATAAAGAGAATAAAAGATAGCACCTATTAATTGAAATAGGTGCTTATATATTTATTTGATTATTACTCATATCCATTATAATGAACTCTATCTGATGGAAGTTCTTTTTTAACAGGGACTTCTTCATTTTCAGGATAGCCTATGATGATTAAAGAAAAAGGAACAATGGAAATAGGAAGAGCTGTAGCTTTAGAAACATTTCTGATTCTATCGTGAGTTGGATAAACCCCTGTCCACACAGCACCCAATCCTAAAGAATGAGCAGCAAGCAATATGTTTTCACTTGCTGCACTGCATTCCTGGATCCAGAAATCCTTTCCTTCTCCATTAAGAGTTCGTTCCATGTTGCCACATACAACAATTGCTAGAGGAGCATCTTTTGTCATCTTTGCATAAAGAGTGGCCTTTGCTAATTTTTCTAACATTTCTTTATCATCAACAACAACGAATTCCCATGGCATTTTGTTGACATTTGATGGAGCAGAGAGACCAGCTTTTATTAAAAGGTCTATAGTTTTTCTGCTAACTCGCTCATTGGAGTATTTTCTAATTGATCTTCTAGAATAAATTGTGCTTAGAGTTTCATTCATTGTTGTTCCCTTGTGCTTTAGCAAAACTTGGTTCTAAAAGAATCCGAAGTAAAAAATATGATATATGTTTGATTTTTACCAATTGAACTTTAGTTACTAATCCCATTTATTATAATGTATCTCATCAGCTGATCTATATTTTTTAGTTGGGTACTCTTTATCAGGATAGCCGACTGGAATTAGTGCAAAAGGAATGATATTATCAGGAAGATTTAAAATTTCTTTGTAAAAACTTGTCCTTTCCTTTGAGGGATATACTCCTGTCCAAACAGCACCAAGACCTAGGGAATGAGCTGCAAGTAATAGATTGGTGGTTGCTGAACTGCAGTCCTGTACCCAAAAATCTTGTGCTTCACCAGGCAATGCTTTATCAAGATTCCCACAGATTAGAATTGCTGCTGGTGCTCTTTTTACCATTTTTGAATAGATTAATTTATCAGAAATTTCATCCTTGATACTCTGTTCTGTAATTACAACAAAGTTCCAAGTTTGCTTATTCACTGCTGAAGGTGCCTGAACAGCTGCATCAATTAATTTCTTAATTGTATCATTATCTAGTTCTTTATTTGAATAGTTTCTAATAGATCTTCTATTATATATAGAATCCAATGTTTCGTTTT
>CAYWGU010000080.1:0-12035 GCA_964457975.1 uncultured Spirochaetaceae bacterium
ATATTTTCTTCATGCTCATTTGTATCTTCGGCAAATCCCCTTTCTTTTATCTTTTTAATTTCAAACCTTAATTCACTCTCATCTTTGATAGTACTTGAAGTAAATAGCTCGTAATAATAATCTTTGAGGATTTTTGATAAATTATCCGGTTCACAATAAGCGAGTAAAAGCTTTCCAAGACCTGTACAATGAAGAGGAGCTTTCTTACCTACCTGACTCATCATTGTAAGTTGATAGTTGAAGTTCTCTTTATATATATAAATTATCTTCTTAGCTTCTTCATCAAGAATTGCAATATGAACTGTTTCTTTTAATTCTTTTGATAAAGAGTGAATGTAGCGATTGGCAATCCTTGTTATATCACTTGTACCAAGAGAATTGGATGATAGTGAATAAAGCTTTGTATTCAAGCAATAAAGTTCAGTAGTTTTATCTTGATTTACATATCCTAAATCTTTCATTGTCTGTAAAAATCTAAAAGCAGTAGATTTAGACATGAATAGCATCTTTGATAAAGCAACAAGACTTATCTCTCTTTCTTTTGATAATATTTCAAGTATTGCAAATACCTTTTCAACAGAGGCAACATTTGTATTTTTATTTTCCATGTTTTATATTCTAATCGATAATTTAAAATTTAGCAAATATAAAATATCATTTTGTTATAATCAAAACAATATTTCATTGTTTTTAAAACGCCGTTTCATTTTAGTTGACAAATATTAATTTTCAGTCTTATAATGTAATTATAAGAAATATTAAAAGGAAGTAATCATGAAAGAAATTTGTCCACAGAGTATTATTGATAAACTAAATAATGCAGGAATTGTAGCGGTTGTTGTTTTTGATAAAATAGAAACTGTAGTTCCTACAATGCAAGCATTGGTTAATGCTGGAATAAGTGCTATTGAATTGGCTCAAAGAACACCAATTTCATTAGAAGCTATAAAGATAGTAAATGATAAGTTTCCGCAGGTATTGATTGGCGCTGGTACAGTAATCAGAGCTGCACAGGTTCAAGAGGTAATGAATGCTGGAGCTGACTTTGCAGTAGCACCGGGATTAAATCGTAAGGTTATGGATGAAGCTTTAAGAGTTGGACTTCCCTTTGCACCTGGAATCACCACAGCATCAGAAATTGAAACCGCACTTGAATACAACTGCAAGTTCTTAAAATTCTTCCCTGCTGAAAAGATTGGTGGCTTGAGTTATTTAAATGCTACAAATGGTCCTTATAAATATCTAGGCATTAAATACCTTCCTCTTGGTGGAATTAATTTAGAAAACTCCAAAGATTATTTAAAGAGCGATATCATAAGCTGCATTGGTGGTAGTTGGATTGCTAGTTCTAATTTAATCAACAATGGTGAATATGATAAAATTGAAGAGAATGCAAAAATTGCAATGAATACATTAAGGGAGTGCAGAAAATAATGAAAATAGCTACATTTGGTGAGATAATGGGTCGTTTCGAGGCTGAAGATAATAAAAGATTTACTCAGGTTATGCCTGGTAATATGGCACTAACCTTTGCTGGAGCAGAGGCTAATGTTGCAGCATCCCTATCTATTTTAGGAAGAGATGCAAAATACATGACAGCACTTCCTGATAATATAATATCTAAATCTTGTGTTAAATTTTTAAAATCCTTGGATGTTGAATGTGATATCCAATATAAAGATAAAGGTAGATTTGGTTTGTATTTCTTAGAAAGTGGTGCCAACCAACGACCAAGTAATGTTATATATGATAGATCTTGGTCTACCATATCAATGACAGATGCTGATGAATATGATTTTGATGAATCATTAAAGGGTTGTGATTGGCTTCATCTAAGTGGTATCACACCATCTCTTTCAAGAGAATGTGCAAATTCAACAATAGCAATTGTAAAAGCTGCAAAAAAACAAAACATGACTGTTTCCTTTGATTTAAACTATAGAGGTAAATTATGGAACTGGGATGAGAAACTTCAAAAAAAGGATCTTGCACGAGATACAATGAAAAAGATCATGCCTTATGTTGATGTTGTTATTGGAAATGAAGAAGATGCATCAGATGTACTTGGAATAAAGGAGAAGAACAATGATGTAACCTCCGGTAAGTTAAACATTTCATCCTATGAGAATGTTGCTAAAGAAGTAAAAAGACAGTATCCAAATGTTTCAAACGTAGCTTTCACATTAAGAGAGAGTCTATCTGCTTCCCATAATAATTGGGGTGCAATACTTTATGATTGTAAGATGGATAAGGCTTTCTTTGCACCAGAAGAAAATGGAGAATATACTCCATACCAAATCAAAAACATTATTGATAGAGTTGGTGGTGGTGATTCCTTCTCAGCTGGACTTGTTTATGCTTTAACAGATGAAAAGTTAAACAACCCACAGGATGCAGTGGAATTTGCAGTTGCAGCATCCTGCCTATGCCATTCAATCCATGGTGATATAAACTACAGCACCTTAGATGAAGTATTGAAGTTAAAGAATGGTAATGGCTCTGGTAGAGTTAACAGATAACAATAATTGAAAATTTATTAACTTTTATTTAATAGTAAAAGGGAAAAGAGGAAAATCTTTTCCCTTTTTTATGTCGGTGGTATTACCTTTAAAACAAAGGAAAAAAACTTCTTTCCTATATTATCTTAAATAAAAACTTACTATGTATTTTTGCAACTACTAATAATTTAACAACAGAAACTTTCCTCTTTAGTTAATTAAAGTCTTTACTTAATTAGTCTAGATTACTTACCAAATCGAAAAAGTCTATCATGTTACTTCCAACATTATCTTTAACAGTATCTAATTCATGAGCCCATTCTTTTGAGTAGATTATTGCTTGCTTTATATTTTTAAGATATTTTTCTTCAAAATCATTCTTGGTAATATTCTTATTATGACCATTATGTTCTGATACCAATTTGCTTACATAAGTATGTGCTCTAGAAACATGAGGGTTGTTTATAAAATTATTTTTATTCTCTTCATATTCCTTAATTGGATTATATGTATGTAGTAATAAAAAAAATTCAAAACACAGATTTGACAAAAAACATTTGTAACCTTTATTTTTACAAATATTAATAACTTCCTCAATATTAGTATCAGTTCTTGATTCATTATCTTTGCCCTCAGTATCAATTACTATAGCAAAAGTATCATCCGGGGTACCAATTTTTTTTAAATATATACAATATGCTACATCATATTTTGCAAGTTCTATCGCTTTCTTAATTATTAATCTATCTTCTTTATTTAATAACCTCTTATTCTTCTAAATAAACCTTTATCTTACTCAAACCAACAGACTGAACTAAATTTGGCAAACCTGCAATTTGATTTATTAGAGACTCATCTTTTAACCTTACATATTCATCAAGTAAATGTAAAACGGACATAGGATCAGCCTTGGTATCTGTTCTCCTTAATGGTTCAATTTTTATTATAGGATTAATTCCAATCTCTGATTTATATCTTTCTAAAAATGTAAAATACTTTATTTCTGTCTTTGTACCTTCTACAGATAACCAAATAACTCTTTTGGGATCTTCATGAGGCTCTTTTCTATCAAAAGCATTTGATGATAATCTATATGCATTATTCATCAGAATCACCCCAACAAATCTCTTTTTCTAATACTGGTATTGCACCATAACGCCCAACTAAATAATCAATACCTAATTTTCTTTTTGTATCTGATCTAACTTTATAATCTGATAAAGAATAGAGTCTACTAGAATGATCACTCTCACGTTCAATGAACCAAATTTCATCCTGTCTTTCTAAATCTAAATCCATCAATAATACATCATGAGTTGTAAATATCAATTGTTTTTTTAAACCTTTACATGAATTCATAAACATTTCATAGAATAATTGAGCTAGCTTTGTATGAAGACTTTGATCTAATTCATCAATTAATATTAGACTATCATCATTCTCCATTGACAGTAGGGGTAATAAATCAAAGATTCTTCTAGTTCCATCTGATTCATCTTTAAATTCAAAACAATCACCCTTATTACCATGGTCAAAAACAATAGTGTTGGTTTTAAATTCAATTTCTCCAGTAGGACTTTTTTTACCTTTTATGAAAAAAACATTTCCATTCATATTAAAAACAAGAGTTTTGTTAATATTTTTGGTTAAAGCATTTGATACATCTTTAGTTAAATCGTCTTTAATAGTATCGGGAAATTCTTTTAGAGCATCTTTAAAATCAATCTCTTTAATTATAGGTTGTTCAATTCCAGTATCCAGTCCTTCTAAAAAGGTCTTTAGAACTTTTTCATTTGTTAAAACGGTTTTAACCTTCCATGAATCATTATGAGTATTTGGATAAATAACTACAATTGCAGAAAACCAATTAATTATATTTCGTAAAATATCACATTCCTTAATATCAGATGTTCTTTTCGCCAAATCTGACAAAATTAATAAATTAGACATCTCCTTTTTCTTAAAATCCTCTAGATAAATATTAAATCGTGTTTTGTTATTATTATCATTAATCTTAAGGTTAGTTTCTATTGAGTATCCTTCTTTAGTATCATTTAAAGTCCTGGAGAAAATAGTATTCTCTGTCCCTGTGATATCTATTAACCATTCTCCTAGAATATCATTAGTTATATATGATAATGCAAAACCATAACTGTAGTATCTATTATTTACTTCAAGATCAAATTGAAAGATACCAGGTTTGTTCTTATTGTTGCTAGCAATTCTAAAATATTTTTTATCTACTACTACCCTAGATGAATCACCTTTTAAAACTAACAATCTTGCAAAGTCGATTGCTTTTATAAAATTTGATTTACCACTGGCATTAGCACCAAATAATAATGCTGATTTCAATATTCTATTATTTTTATTGATTATCATATGATGTTTCATTTTATTTGATTTATTACTTTCCATAGATAATGATTGACTCTTATTAAATGATAAGAAGTTTGATACTGAAAATTTTATTAGCATTTTTTTACCTTCTATCATTATCATACAATATATTGTATTAAAATCAAGTAAAAAATCTATTTTGTCTTAATTTATTAAATTTTCTAACCTATTTACGTTATAAACTGCAATTTCATCTTTCTTACTAAAAGATTCAACTGAATATATCAAACTGAACTATAGAACCAAAATCCTTACTATTTCTCAATTTTGATAAAAACAAAAAAAGACGATACTTTTTACACATCCTTACTTTCATAATTAAATCTAATATCCTTACTTTATTCCAATATTAACAAAATCAAATATTAGGACATCACATAATCCCATATCAGTAATTTTGTATTCAGGAATTACTGTTAAGGACCTGAGATATAAGGTCATGAATGGATCAAGTTCCCTTGGAACCTTTAATTATTCATTAACCAGATTTTCAAGTTGCTCAATTACTCCATAATAACAGTTGCTTTTTCATTACTTATCAAGCCTGCAATGGCGTGAGCAAAGGAACCAATAACCTTTCCTTTATTGATAAGAACCATTTCAACACCTATTTTGATTAATTATTTAACAACCACTTCATATCTGCATCATTTGTTCCAGAAAAAGAATGCAGGCCTAATTTATATTTAATACAAATTGACCTGCATATAATTAAAATATACTTAAAAAATGTTAAATTCTTCCGTATTTTTTAAGCAATTCATCCTTTGTAGCACCATTTAGAATATCTTTTCTTGATAATTCTTCATTCTTTGCTTGTATCATTGCTCTTTCATAAACTTCATCTATATCATCGTAGGGAATAACTGCACATCCAATTTCATCTGCTACAACAATGTCACCAGGATTAACAATAATACCACCACAAACGATAGGCACATTAATTTCAATTGGATAATCTCTGCCACTTTCTGCAGTATGAGCTGCTCTTGGGTTTACAAATGCAGAATGAATTGGAAAATCAAGCATCTTTGCTTCATCAGTATCACGACAACTACCATCAATGACAGCTCCTACAACTCCAGCATTCTTTGCAAGACCACTCATAAGACCACCCCAAATAGAAGTAGTAGATTCACCAAAAGCATCTATTACAATAACATCTCCAGGTTTTGCATTTTGAAAAGCAATAAGACAATCAACAATATCACCTGCTGTTAACTTTACTGTAACTGCTGGTCCTATTATCTTTTTATCTGCTGCTCTTGGTTTAATGTAAGATTTCATTGTTCCATTTCTATGCATTGCATCAGATACAACACAAGATATTGAATATACGTCTTTCATGTCAGTAAATAATTTTACTTTCTTTTCATCAATTTCTCTTCTAGTTTTTATTAATTGTTTTTCAAACATAATTTTATCTCCATTTTATTTTTTATTTATCTAGGTCTTACAATATCGAATGGTTTTTCACCAAGCAAAACAGCTTTTACATTGTTAGCTGCAATTTTTCTACATTCTTCAAGTGATTCTTTTGTTGCATAAGATGTATGCGGTGTAAAGAAGCAATTATCCAATGTAAACAAAGGATTGTTATCAGGACTCCAGGTCTTCATTTTCATTGGTTCTTCTTCAGGATCATCAAGAGCTGCTGCACAGATTTCTTTGTTTTTAAGGGCTTTATATAAAGCCTTATTATCAACACATCTACCTCTGGATACACAGACAAGATAAGAATCCTCTCTCATCATTGTAAGAGCTTTTTCATCTATAATATGATGAGTACTTTTTGTATAAGGAGCTAGAACATTTACAACATAAGAGGTTTTTAATAGCTCCTCCAATTCAACCTTTTTTACACCATGAGATGTCATAAAGCCTTCTGATAGAAAAGGATCATAAGCTACAACTTTAAAACCAAAGACCTGTAACTTTCTTGCAAGATTCTGTGCAATACGACCAAAACCAATCAATCCATATACAGAATTTCTAAACTTATGTAGAGGAGTTCTCCAATCTTGCCAACTGTAACTTCCTTCATGCACCTTTGCGTTGTAAAAAGGAAGATTTCTCATCAACATAAAGCTATAACTGATAGCTTGATCTGCAACTTCATCCAAACAATAATCTGGAACATTTGTTACAACCATTCCATTCTCATACGCAGCTTTGACATCAACAATATCAACACCAATACCATAACGTGCAATAATCTTACACTTAGGTAGTTTTTCTATTGTTTCTCTATTTATACTTGCATATTGATCAAGAATTGCATCTGCATCACCAGCTAATTCAGCTAGATTCTCACCTGTTTTACAATTCAATCCAATAACTTCAGCTCCAATCGGTTCTAATATTGATTTCTCAATTTCATTATCCACATAGTCGAAATCACTAATATATACTTTAAATTTTGACATCAAGACTCCTTCTTATCTAATTGATAAGTAAATTTTTTATAATTTATTTTTGTTTTATTATTTAAATAACATTGGTAAAGCTAAAGATAAAGATGGAATAAAGGTTATCAATAACAAAGATACAACTGTTGCTCCAAGATACGGTAGGATTGCTTTTGATATTTCTGATATTGTACAATCTGCAATTCTACAAGCAACATATAAAGTTGGTCCAACTGGTGGGGTTGCAAGTCCAATTGCAAGATTAACACACATTATAATTCCAAAATGTACTGGATCAACTCCAATAGCAATAACTATAGGTAGTAGAATAGGTGTTAAAATAATACAAGCTGCTGATATTTCCATAAAACAACCGACCAACAAAAGTAATAAGTTGATACACAATAATATAATTATTCTATTATCTGAGATTGATAAGAATAAACTTGCTAACTGTGCAGGTATTTGATTCATAGTAATAATTATTGAGAACAACTTTGCAGTTGAAATAACTAATAAAACGATACCAATTGTAATGCTAGATTCGTATATTATTTCAGGTAATTCCTTAAACTTTATAGTATGGGTAATAAAACCATAAAGAAGACTATATAAGACAGCAACTGCAGCAGCCTCTGTAGCTGTTACTATACCACCCATAATTCCACCAACAATAATTAAGGGCATTATTAAAGCAGGAATTGCATTGATAAAAGTATGTACAAAGATTTTCCCATCAAAGGATTCTGTACGACAAGGAAAGTGATGTTTCTTTGCCTGAAAGTAAGCTAAAAAACCCTGGCAGACCCCCATTATAACTCCAGGGATTATTCCTGCAAGAAGTAATGATGAAATTGATGCATTGGCAGCAATACCATAAACAACCAAAATAATACTAGGTGGAATAATTGGTCCAATACAGGAAGAAACAGCAGTTATTGCAGCTGCATAAGATGCAGGATATCCTTCTTCTTTCATAGCAGGAATTAATACTCCACCAACTGCTGCTGTATCAGCAACAGCAGCTCCAGTAATACCAGCAAAGAAAATACTCACTGCAATATTTACTTCAGCAAGAGCTCCTGGCATTTTACCAAATAACTCCATGCAAAAATCAATTAGTCTTTTTGATATGCCTGTTTTACTCATTAACTGCCCTGCTAAAACAAAGAACGGAATAGCTAACAACGGAAAAGAATCAAGCCCAGTAAACATATACTGTGGAATGGCATTTAATGGAATTACACCTTGAACCAATACAACAATTAAAGAAGAAATACCTATTACAAAAGCTATTGGTACTCCTAAAAATAATGTAACTAAAAAAACTATTAGCAATGTTAATTCCATTCTGATCTCCTTATATTCCCCCATCAAAGAAATATCTTTGATGGGGTTATTTAATTACTTTACGGCTTCTAACCATTCATTAACGATATCTTCACCAATACTCTTTTTTTCAGATTCATAAATTGGTAGACTTTGTTCTTTAAACCTTGCAAGCTCAGAAGCAGATACTTCATTGATTTCCATGGTTTCTCCTAATTGAACTAAACAATCTTTTTCTGTACTGATTGCTTGTTCTCTCTGCCAAGTAGCAACTTCTTTTGCAGTACTTCTAATTATTTCTTGATAGTTAGCTGGAAGAGAATCAAAGTATTTTTTGTTTATGAAATAAATATTTGGATCATATGTGTGTCCTGTTAATGATAGATACTTTTGAACTTCATAGATCTTTCCATTTACAATGTTTGAAACAGGATTTTCCTGAGCATCAACAACATTTTGTTGTAATGCAGAATATAATTCAGACCAAGGAGTTGTTGTTGTTAAACAACCAAAGTTTTCAAAAGTAGCTATATATGTTGGATTCTGCATCAATCTTATTTTAATACCTTTAAGATCTTCCCATTTTATAATAGGTTTCACATTGTTTGTTACATGACGTACACCATTTTCAAGATAAGCTAGACCAACAAATCCTTTGTCTTCTAATTTATCTAGCAATTCATCACCTAGATTAGAATCAAGAGCACCATACCATTGTTGTCTACTTGAAAATAAGTAGGGAAGATTCAATACTCCAAAGGAAGGTTCAAAAGCAACAATTGGAGCTGTTGCAGCATCAACCATAGTCTGAGTTCCAACCTGTACAGCTTCTAAAGCCTCACGGCTTGTACCCAAAACACCACCATAGTACACTTCTACTTCCACTTTACCATCGGTTCTCTCTTCAACTAATTGTCCAAACTTCTCAGCAGCCAAAGCTAAAGTATGAGGTTTAGAAAATGGTTCGTTAAATGTAATTTTATAGTTTTTTGAACCTTCATCGCCTTTTGTTTCGCTATCCCCATTTGCAAATATAGCAACTGGTGTTACCATAATTATTAGTAATAATACCAATGCACTCTTTTTAAAACTTTTCATAAAATTCCTCCTAATGAAATTTTGTTAAACTCTATATTATTTTTCTGGTCCATAAACCATTAAATTTATTGTTTGAATCAATATTGCTATCCCGCCAATAGGAACCGATAGATAAGGAATCGTCATTGAGACACCAAAGACAACTGGGGAATGTTGATCTCTAACAGCATAAGAATGCTTAAAGCCCCAAATAATCATAACAAGTAAAAAACCAACAACAAGCAAAAGTGATATCATTTTCATAATTTTGTTAGCTCTTTCACTCATGTGTTTATCGAATATATCTAAGCCCATGTGAGCTCCTACTCTCATTGCTAAAGAAGCAGATAAAAAAGCCAACCAAATCATGCAGTAATCAGCTAATTGCTCACCAAAAACCATTGGCTTTACCAATACATATCTCATAAAGACAGAGACTATTACATCGATAACCAATATTGAAAAGAAAAATACACACAATTTCTTTACAATTTCATTAGCTTTATATGAAATTAATTTAAATTCTAAATGGTTCATTCCATGGTACCTCTTTTTAGTAAATTATAAATCAGTAATACAACTTCGTAAACTTGTATTACAACTAATTACTTTTATATATTATCACACTTTTATAATATGTCAAGAAACTTTTGATTTTTTTTTATTTACATATATTACTTAGGATTAGTAAGTCAATAAAGTTTTACACAAAATATAAATAATAATAATATGTAATACTTCTTGTTAAAGTTGTATTATATGCTATAATATATTTGGAGAAGATAAACATGGAGAATGACAGCATAAGTAAAGACGTTTATGATTTTATTATTAAAAAAATCCAAACAAATGAATGGAACCCGGGTGATAAGATTATGAGTGAGAATGCTCTAGCAATAGAATTAAATGTAAGTAGAGTATCTGTTAGAAAAGCACTGGACCAATTGCAAGGTATAGGTGTCATATATAAGAAAAAAGGATCCGGAGCATATATTTCAGACCTTAAAGTTAATGAAGCTTTTGAAACAATGATTCCATTGTTAGCAATAAATAAAATTAAGTTTTTTGAATTACTTGAATTTAGAATTGGATTTGAATCAAGCAATATTGAATTATTAGAAAATACCTTAAATAAAAAAAATCTAATTGAATTAGAAGATATATATAACAAGATGGTTGAAAACAAAGACGACAAAAAGCAATTCTATATATATGATTTCCTTTTTCACCAACGGATTGCACAAATTTCAGCTAATTCATTTATTATAAGTATATCAAATCTTATTGCTGAAGCACAAAAGAAACAACTCGAAACTCTATATGATGAAATAGGACCTGAGAATGGACTACATTACCATAAGTTGATTATAGAAGCTTTAAAGAACAATGATTTCAAAATTGCTACAATGTACATGAAAAGTCATATGATTGATGCAAGAGATTCAATTAAAGCTATAATTGAAAAGAGTGAATTGAAAATAGTTTAATCAAAATTCTTATTAATTCTACTAACGATTAATATAGTTGTCTAAAAATTGCCCACTTGCTTTATCTATATAGGACAAAAAATATAAGTTCTGTTGTCCTTTATCTTTTTGAATTAATCTAATACATAATTTGAGTTTAGTTAAATATAAATTTAAATAAAGTTATATTACACAGAGTTTAGAAGAGAAGGCAAGCATCTAAATTGGGTGAGATGATGAGTCGTTTGAGGCTGAAGATAATAAAAGTTTTTCACAGGTTATGCCTGGTAAAATGACACTAACATTTGCTGGAGCTGAGGCGAATGTTGCAGCATTCCTATCCGTTTTAAAAAGAGATGCAAAATATATGACAGCGCTTCCCAATAATATAATATCTAGTACTTTTGTTAAATTTTTAAAAACCTTTTATATTGAATATGATATCCAATATATATATAAAAGGAAGATTTGGTTTTTTATTTCTTAGAAAGTGGTGCTAATCAAAGACAAATCATTTTTATATATGATAGATCGTGGCCTACCGTATCAATGACAGGTACTGACGAAATACAATTATCTTTGAAGTTTAATTTAAACGTTAGATATTCATTATAATAGGTTAAGAATTCTAAATTTTGTTGATGATACATTTCACTTTACTGAAATATATAAGGAACATTTAAAATTGGTAGAAGCCTTTGATAACTAAAAACAAAACAAGGCTTCATAAGGATGTTTACTAGCAAATAGTTCTAAAAGAATTTATTTTAAAATGGATAAATTTATGCTATTGTAGTATAATGTTATATATAGAACAGGGGATAAAAGTATATGAAAAAAAAGATTGTAGTTTCTGG
>CAYWGU010000081.1:0-4949 GCA_964457975.1 uncultured Spirochaetaceae bacterium
AAAAAAATTGACTATCTTGGTTTGCGCTTTATTATGTAGCATTCCTCTATTCGCTAGTGGTGCTAAGGAAGAAGTAAAAACAGTTGAAACAAAAGATTCAAATGTTGTTAAAATTGCTTTAATTATTGAAAATACAATTGATGATAAGGGCTGGTGTCAAGCAATGCATGATGGCGTTCTTGAAGCTCAAAAAGCTTTACCTGGTCGAATTAAATATTCTTATTCAGAAAAAATGAAACCAGTTGATGCAGGCTCAGCTGCAAGACAATATGTTGCAGAAGGTTACGATATTATTATTGGCCATGGTGCTCAATATAAAAACTTAATTTTAGAAATGGCTGATGAATATCCTGATACTACCTTTGCATTTGGTACATCTTCAGAAGTTGGTCCATCTAATGTATTTACTTACATGCCTGAATCAGAAGAAACCGGTTACCTTTCAGGCCTAATTGCTGGTATGGTTACTAAAAATAACGTAGTTGGTGTAGTTGGCCCTGTTGATGGTGGTGATGCAGCTCGTTATAACAGAGGTTTTGTCCTTGGTGTAAAAGCTGTTAATTCTAACGCTAAATTCATGGTTGCTCACACAGGTTCCTTCTCTGATTATATCAAAGCTGGACAAGTTGCACAGTCTCAAATTCAAAGTGGAGCAGATGTATTAACAGGTTCTTCACAACAGGCTTTAGGTGCTCTTAGAGCAGTTGCAGATCAAGATGGTGAAGAAATTTGGTGGGTTGGCCAAGATATTGCACAATTAGGTATCCAAGAAGGCTACAAATGTATTGCAGCATCATCATATAACTATAAAGCTGTTATTGAATCTCTTATTGCAAAACGCGATAATGGTATCATTGGTGGTGAAAATATTCCAATGAACTTCAACAATGGTGGTTTTATCTTTAAATTTAATTCAACATTATCAGATATGTATACAGGTGCTATTGAAGATAAGGTTAATGCACAAATAGAAGCATTTAATGGCAAAGCAGGTTTGATTGATTGGAAGAGTGTTGATTATTCAGCACTTTAGATCTTAGGCTCTAGTTATCCTGCAGATTCTCTGCAGGATATATTTATACTATATGGAATAAAATGAACAATATTGTAAGCTTAAAAATGGAGAACATTACCAAACGTTTTCCAGGCATTCTAGTTCTTAACCAAGTAAATATTGAAGTCCATAAGGGCGAAGTATTAGCACTGGTTGGAGAAAATGGAGCTGGTAAAACAACTTTAATGAATATCCTTATGGGATTATATCAATGTGACGAAGGCTTCATAGAGATTAATGGAGAAAAAACCATATTCTCCTCTCCAAGTGATGCCTTTGCAAATGGTATTGGAATGGTACATCAACATTATATGTTGGTACCAAATTTAACTGTAACTGAAAACATTGCTTTAGGCTTTAAAAAAGTGCAAAAAGGGTTAAGGTTAAATTTAAAAGTTGTAAAAGAAAAAATTGATGAAGTAAGTAAAAAATATGGATTGCATGTAGATCCTGATGCTTATATTTGGCAGCTATCAGTTGGTGAACAACAAAGAGTCGAGCTTGTAAAAACACTATGTCTTGGTGCAAAATGTCTAATCTTAGATGAACCTACAAGTGCTCTTACACCTCAAGAAATAGATGAGTTAATTCAATTGCTATTGGTTATGAAAGAAGAGTTACCTATAATCTTTATATCGCACAAATTACAAGAAGTTAAAGATTTATCCGATAGAGTTTCTATTCTTCGACATGGTGAAATAGTATTTGAGGGTAAAACAAAAGAACATAGTCCATCTAGTATTGCATCATTAATGACTGGTCATGAAATAATTATGGCAGTTAATAATGAAGAAGATCAGGGTGGTGAGAATATTCTTTGTTTAAAGGATGTTAATGCAAAAGGTGATAGAGCCTTCCTTGCATTAAATGAATTAAATTTAAATATTAGAGCTGGTGAAATAGTAGGACTTGCTGGCGTTTCTGGTAATGGCCAGAAAGAATTAGCTCAAGTAATTAATGGTCTTAGAAAAATTGAAAAAGGTTCAATTACATTTTATGGCGAAAGTATTGCTAATAAGTCACCTAATTTTGTTATTAACAAAGGTATGGGGTATATTCCTGAAGATAGAAATTCAGAGGGGATTGTTCCACGCTTTTCAATGAAAGAAAATCTAATATTAAAAGATTGTGATAGTGATAAATTCAGCAAACACAAAATTATTGATTCTGATAAAGTAGATGCTAATGCTGATGCTCTAAAAGATATGTTTGATATTAGATGTGCTTCAACTTCAACTAGTGCAGGTTCTTTTTCTGGTGGTAATATTCAAAAGGTTATTCTTGCAAGAGAAATTAGCAGAAAACCTAAATTCTTAATAGCTGTTTATCCTACAAGAGGTCTTGATTTAGGAGCTGTAGAGTTTATTCATGATACTTTATTGAAAAAACGAAATGAAGGACTTGGTATTTTATTAATCAGTGAAGAACTTGATGAAATATTAAGATTATCTGATCGAATTGCAGTTATCTTTAAAGGACATATTCAAAAAGTATTGCCTAAAAAAGATGCTGATAAACAGAGCCTTGGAATTTTGATGGCGGGGGTAAAAGATGACCAATAAATTTAAAAATTTATATAAGCTTTCAATAATAGCAATTGCTATTATTGTTGCCTTGCTTATAAGTTCATTAATATTAATGATTATTGGAGCTGATGCTTTAAAAACTTTCTTGGTAATATTTACGGAACCTTTAAAGAATAAGATTCAATTTACTGAAGTATTAATTAGAGCAATTCCGCTTTCTATTATTGCTTTAGGTATTACAGTGGCATATCGCTCAGGAACAATTAACATTGGTGCTGAGGGACAAATGGCAATGGGTATTTTAGGAACTACAGCATGTGCTCTAGCTTTCCCTAATATGCCTTCTGTATTGCTAATACCTTTAGCACTTCTATTTGGTATGCTCACAGGTGGCTTTTGGGGATTTGTTCCAGGTTACTTAAAAGCAAAATTAAAAGTTAGTGAATTGCTATCAACTGTTATGTTAAACTACATAGCAGCCCAATTATATACATTCTTTTTACGTGGACCTATGTTAGATCCAGCTGAACTTACAATGGGTTCAGGAACACCTCAATCAATGAGATTAGCAAAGAATGTTTGGTTACCTAGATTAATAACAGGAACAAGACTTCATGCAGGGCTTTTTATTGTATTCATTGCTGCAATTCTTGTTTATTTATTTTTATGGAAAACAACTTGGGGCTACAAAATGAGAGCTGCTGGAGCTGGCAGAAAAGCTGCTAGATACGGTGGTATTAACGTTGCTTACTATATAACAATTTCTATGGTTATATCAGGTGCATTTGCAGGACTAGCTGGTGGTGTTGAAGTAATAGGTGTTCACCATAGAGCAATTGAAGGAATAACTGGTGGTTATGGATTCTCAGGAATCGTAGTAGCCTTATTTGGTGGACTTCATCCTTTGGGTATAATTCCTGCCTCATTCTTCTTTGGTTTGCTATTAGTTGGTGCGGACATGACTCAGAGAATGGTTGGCGTTCCTGCTAACATGGTTCAAGTGTTAGAAGGTATTATTATTTTGGTAATTGTAGCAACTCAAATGATTCTTGATGATAAATATCTTCAAGATAGAATTTATAGAAAGATATATAAAGAGAGGCAAACTAATGAATCTAATTGTTAATGTATTATCTTTAGGAATTCCATTCAGTGTTGCTTTGTTATTAGCTTCTCTTGGAGAGAATTTTAATCAAAGAGCTGGTATTTTCAACCTTGGTTGTGAAGGTATAATGGCAATGGGTGCTTTTATAGGAATGCTAGTTCCTTATGCAATTGGTAAAGGTGGTGCTGTTCCAGAAATTTATAATTTCTATGGTATCCTTTTAGCTGCTGGGATCGGTGCACTTATTGGTATTATCTTTGGACTTGTTGTAATAACATTTAAAGCTCCTCAAGGCATTGCAGGTATTGGTCTCCAAATGCTAGGTGTAGGACTTGCTGGAACACTCTTTAGACACTTTATTGGTGGTACTCAAAGTATTCCTGGTATTGATTCTTTAAACATACCTTTTTTAGCTGATATTCCTGTTTTAGGGCCTATCCTATTCTCTCATAATATTCTTGTTTATCTGGCTTTCTTAATGGTTCCTTTTTCAAATTATATTTTGTTTAAGACACCTTGGGGTTTAAGAGTTAGATCTGTTGGTACTTTCCCAAGAGCAGCAGATTCAATGGGTATTAATGTAAATGTAGTAAGATTTCAAGCATTAGCACTAGGTGGTGCTTTAGCTGGTATTGCAGGAGCTTATTTGTCATTAGCTCAAGCTAAAATGTTCAGTGATGGAATTATTGCAGGTCGTGGTTTTATAGCAGTTGCTTTAGTATACTTTGGACATTGGAGCCCTTTTAAAATAATGTTGGGAGCTCTATTGTTCTCAATTGCAGAATGTTTCCAATATGCTATTCAAGGTATGGGAATTAACTTCCCTTATGAATTTGCTGTAATGCTACCATATGTTATGGTAATTGTTACTTTAGCATTTTCCCGTGATAAAAAGATGCAGGAGCCAACATCCCTTGGGGTTCCATTTGATAGGGAAAAGAGAATATAGACTCTTTGTATTGAGATACTAAAAACGGCTGGTTGTTATTCTTTGAATAATTGCCAGCCGTTTCTGTGCATATCTTCTAATATTTTTATATCTTTCTTTTTTACGCAAGATTATAAAAATGACTGGAGAATCTTCCTTTTAAGAGCAATAGAAATAATACCTGATGCTTATTATTAGTGGAATAAGCTTAAAACGATAAAAACTATTAAGAAGCAAAAGATCTAATTGTTAGTATGGAAAAAGTGCAGATGAAATATGGAAAAAAGTGCAGATGAAATATGGAAAAAAGTGCAGATGAAATATGGAAAAAAGTGC
>CAYWGU010000081.1:5049-12032 GCA_964457975.1 uncultured Spirochaetaceae bacterium
TGCAGATGAAATATGGAAAAAAGTGCAGATGAAATATGGAAAAAAGTGCAGATGAGTTTGATATTTTAGTTAAACAATGTTAATATAATATATATCAAGGAAGGATAAATTATTATGAGTTTGAAAAAAGAAGGCTATATAACTAGATTAATAGATGAACAAATTGAAACATCTTTAAAGACCTTTTCTGCAGTATGTATTGAAGGCCCAAAGTATTGTGGGAAAACATGGTCAGCATTAAAATATTCAAATAGTGTAATTTATATTGGGGATCCCAGTAAAAATTTTCAAAATAGAACAATGGCACGATTAGATGAAAGTAGTGTGTTATTAGGAACAAATCCAAGACTTTTAGATGAATGGCAAGAAGTACCTTCCTTGTGGGATGCTGTCAGATTTGTTTCTGATGCAGATAACAGAAAAGGTAAATTTTTATTAACAGGTTCTGCTACCCCCGTACATAAAGGAATACTGCATAGTGGTACTGGACGAATCAGCAAGATTAGTATGACCACCATGTCACTGCATGAAACTGGAGATTCTGATGGAAGTGTTTCATTAAAAAAACTGTTTGAAGGGAAATTGGAATTAACTCAATCAAAATCTGTTGATCTCGATGAGCTAATATACTTAACCATTAGAGGTGGTTGGCCATGTAATATTGGGCTAGATGAAAAAGCCTGCTTAAATTTTTCAAAGGCTTACTTAAAAACAGTAATTGAAGATGATATTTATAGGATTGATGAAATTAAAAGAGATCAAAACAAAATAAGGTTTCTTGTTAAATCATTGGCTAGGAATGTAAGTACTATAGTAAGCAATAAGAAATTGATAAGTGATGTTAAAGAACAATCAGAAGTGCCTATTGCTAATGAAACTCTTAATGAATATTTGGATATATTAAAAAGATTATTTATCATAGAAGAACAGCCTTCTTTTAGTGCAAACCTAAGGTCTACTGTAAAGATTGGTAAGAATCCTAAAAGACATTTTGCAGATCCTTCATTGGCAATAGCAGCAATGGGATTAACAAATGATCAATTAAAAAAAGATTTAAATACTTTTGGTTTTATCTTTGAATCTTTTTGCTACCATGATTTAAAAATCTATGCAGAATCAATTGGTGCCTCTATATATCATTATAGAGATAAGTTAAATAGAGAAATTGATATAGTTATTCAACTCAGTGATGGTAGATGGGGTGCTTTTGAAGTTAAACTTGGCAATTCACAAATTGATGAGGCTGCAAATAATTTAATAAAACTACAAAAGATACTTGAAAATGATTCAAAAGCAGATTCCCCATCTATTTTAGTAATTGTTTCTGGACAATCAAATATAGCATATACCAGGAAAGATGGTGTTATGGTTGTTCCTATTTATGCTTTAAAGAATTAGTTTATTAAAGTTGAATTTATTTGATTATTATTCCACGGTGAGTGCGCCTATTTTGACATAATTTCTAATTTATTATCAAGTAAGATTATGAAACATTTTTCTGCAGCCACTGTTTGTTATTTCTTTTAAAATGTTACTTTCAAACCTAAGGGAATTAAATGAAATAACATGAACATTAAAATGAAGTTTTAGTATCAACTCTCAATTAACTTAACTCCTGCAGCATATCCAAACTTTCTGTTATTTAGTTTGATTTTATTTAAATATTCTAATTTAACAAGTTGATCTAGATTTGTTCTAGCCGTCTGATTGGAGATGGAGAACAAATTCTGGACCTCCAAAATGGTCATAATTCGATCAGGATCCTTATTGAATTCATTTATTATTTGAGCTTCTCTTTCATTTATATTATTAAGACCAATAAAATAACTATAATCTTTTTTTTCTTTAAATTTTCTATCTAAGTAAATCTTTAAATCGTCTTTTGCTTTAATAAGTGTATCAAGATTATAATTTATGAAATAAGACAAATCATTATCATCATTTTCAGTGTATAGAAAGCTTTTTTCATATTTGAGTTTTGTAATATGTATTATTCTTGAAATAGAAATATATTCTATAAGCCAATAATTGTTTTTTAAGAGATACCAATAAACAAGTGATCTTGCAGTTCTTCCGTTTCCATCAACAAACGGATGAATATAGGATATTAAGAAATGAAGGATTATTGATTTTACAATAGGGTGTATAAAAAAATTAAAATAATTTTCATTGTTGCAAAAATTGCATATTTCTTTTAATAAGGTTTCTAATTCCCTGTAATCAGGTGGTGTATGAACAATTTCTCCTGTAACTGAATTGTTAACTTTTATGTCATTGTTTTTTCGAAAGGAACCTTCGTAATCTTCATTATCCAAAGTGCCTTTGGTTATCATTTTATGTACTTTTAATATCAATTCAGGAGTCAGAAGGTCTTTTTTTCCATCTACAAGGAATTGCATAGCTTCAAAATTATTAACAATCATTCTTTGATTATTATCTTTTGGCTTATCTTGTTTTCTTAGAATTTCTTTGGCAATTTTTCTTGTAGTTGAAGCTCCCTCCATTTTACTTGATGCAATTGCTTCTTCTTGTAAAGAACTTAATAAGCAAGACTTTCTTTCTGTATTTGATAACTGAGAGATGTTTTGAACTGTACCTCCCATTTCCATATCTAACTGATGAAGTAGTTTATTCATTTTGTCTGATATAAAAATTGAAAAAGAATAATTACCAAACTTGATTGTTTTACTGTCTAGAGTTCTGTGGAATCTCAATAAGTTCCAAAATTGCTGTGCACTAATATTAATATCTACATTTTGATATTTAACTTTATCCCAGTATAAATAATTGTCATTGCATTTATTAATTAAAGTTCTAATTTTGGGATCACTTAAAAGGGATATATATTTCTTGTCTATTTTTGATAAGTTTATCTTTGTAGGTGGCTTTTCAATATTCATAAATTTATCCTCTTGATTATTACTATACTACTTTATCCTAATTTGTCAATAATTAGGAGAAGTTAGGAACTTATTATGTAACTTAAAGTCTAAAAATTGATATAAATAATAATATTAGAAGATTTCTAAGTTGCTTTTATTGAGACGTAGCTAGGTTACAGGATTGTAAACTTAAACAATTAGTGAATATTATTTTTCACTAAAAAGATGAAGTTTTTTCATGCAATACCAGTAATTTTTCCTATCCCTGTCTGTTGCTTCAGCTTGTTTTTTTTCAATATAGGATAATGATTCAAGCCAATCATTTTTATAAGTTCCTTCATTAAGGTAATTGGAAAATAGCGGTAATAATCTTTGATCTTTTGATTTTACTTCTTTTAGCATTTGTAAAGACAACTCTTCATAATATGGAAAGGTGAAGGTATTTAATAGGTTGTCGAATTTAATGTTGAATTCTCTATCTTCCTTAAAGGACTCATTCAAAAGAAAGTTCTTTTCAACAGAAGCTCCCAAGTAACAATAGAATAGACTGGATAGAGTTTTACCTTTTACCTTTCTTAAAATCCTTCCTAATCTCTGAATCCTTTGTCTTTCTTGTGAATTTCCTGAAAGAATAATTCCAATATCTGATGAAGGAATATTTAATCCTTCATCTAAGGCTTTGCAAGTTATCAAAATGTTTGTTTGTCCTATTCTGTAAGATTCAAGTGAAAACTGCTTTTCTGATTCTTGCATCTGGCTATGATAACGAGCTACTTTTCCACTATATTTACTATTTAGAACTGAAAAGAGTGCATTTGTTTGAGTGATTCTTTCAGTGAATATCATTATTTTTTTATTTTTATTAAGAATCTCTACCAGTCCAATAACGGCTGACAGTCGTGAAGAAGCATTGTATAAGATATTTTGTCGTTGAAGAAATTTTATTATGATTGATTTAGCAAGATTGGAGATATCTTCCTCTTCTGTTCGTATCAGTTTTTTCAAAAAGGTGAGGAACTGGTCTTGAGTCATTTTTTCCTTACCTTTTCTTGGAAACAAGGAATACAGTATACCTACAGATTTTGAAATCTGAGCTGAAACTTCTTTGTAGTTTATAAGCTCTTTCTTTGTAAATTTTAGTTTAACATTATATAAAACACATCCATTTATTATATTGTCGTCCATTGCTTCTGCTATTGAGTATTTATAGAATATTGGACCTATAGATTTCTTAATGGTGGAGTTAAATGTACTTGTCGTAGGCGTAGCAGAAAGCCCCAAGCTAAAATATTGCTTTGAACTATATTCTTTTTTTAAAAGAAATTCGAATATTTTTGAATTTTCTTGACTGGAATAATGATGGCATTCATCTAAAATTAAAAGATGTGAATTGCCCTGTTTGTTTTCATCTAAAATTTTTCGGGCTAAAGTATATCTTGCTGAATTAATAACATAAATCATGACCAGCTTTGGGGTTAGACATTTGTCCTTGCCATAGTAACAACCAATATCTTGTTTATTTATTGAAAAATCGTCAATTAAACAGCTTCTCCATTGGTTAACCAAGAAAGCTTTAGGTACTACAATTTTTATTTTTAGATTAGGTTTTTCTTTTAATAGTTTTAGCGCAGAATATATTGCCATGAAGGTTTTACCACCTCCAGTAGCAACTTGTGCAATTCCTCTACAATCACAAGCAAACCATTTGGCAATGCACTTTTTCTGCCATTCGTATAGCTCAATGTCACTCATTTGTTTTACTCTTCATTATTTGTAAAATTATATTATTTATATATTTTTTTGTATAGCAATAGGATGCTTGAATTATTTAATAAATAAATAACCAATTTTCAACCTTGTGTTTGTCCACCGGATGGTATTGTAAAAGAAAATTTTACCTAAAATTGAGAAATCTACTTAATTACTAATTTATTGATCTTATAGGGCAAAGTAACCTAATATGTTGCTTTCTAGGTTGTGATTATTAAGTCTAGGAATCTTAGAATACAATAAAAGGTGTGGTTGGATTTATTGACAGATATATCTGATGATTCTGTGTTTTCTATAAAATCAAATAGCATGGTGTTTTGCGCTAAATATAGAGTGTAAAAACAATTGGAATCGTGAATTACTTGCTTTACTTACATGGGGTATTGTAGTAAAATCGGAATTAATTGAATGACCTTTTGTGTGCTTTGTTTTTTTAAAAAACATCGAAATATGTAGGTTTTATTTAATAATAAATACATAGCAAATATAAATCCTCTTAATGCTTTCGACTTATAGGGATTTAGGAAATTGTAATTATGGAGAACTTACGATGAATTATGAAGAATTTTATCAAGAATATATTGATATTGAAAAATTAAATAAGGAAAGTCTAAAGAATTTTAATCGCTTTCAAAAAGCCCTTTCCAAGCACATGGCTCAAGGTGAGATTAAACTAGTAGGGCAGGATCTTGAAAATATTAAAGAAAATAATAAAATTATTGAAAGTACCACTACTCAATTAGAAGATCTATTTGGTACCTTTGATCCTAAAGAATACATTGAAGGTGGTTTTTGGACTCAACAGATGTTAGAATATGGTAAAGATGCACATATCGATATCCAAGGAGCTTTTCCTATTTACGAAATGTTTCCTTTTAGGGTTAGAGTCGATGGCGAAAATCAAGATATATATATAGACAGAAAAAAAGCTTCCTATCTCAGACCATCCTTTTTTATTGATCAAGTCATTAAAATGCAAGATAAGCTTAATAAAGCTTCCTTTAATGCTGTAAAGTTTGCTACTGAATTAGCAACTTGCTATGATAGATTAATTGTAATAAAAGATAAAAAAGCAAGTGCTGATATTTATTTATTAGATTTATATGCACTTCTTGTTCCAATGGGAAGATTTAGAACTGATTATAATAAGCAGGCTTTTGCATTTGATGTAGCACGTCTTAGAAGAGCTGGAGAAGTTACCCTAAAAGATGGTAGACAAGTACAATTAGGATCTAGTAGAAATGAGAAAAAATCTATTCGTGTATTGAACGCTTCAGGTGTAGAAGAATTTTTCTCAACAATTATGTTTTTTAAATAAAAACAAAAAGTAAATGGGTGGTTTTTTTATGTGTTTTATAGGTGGTTGGCAGTATGGATTACAATAACAGAAATTGTACAGATGATTCTCCTTATGGGAAAATTGAACCCACTGTTAACAGTGGAGTAGAGTTTATAACTGATTTTTGGGAAAAGCATTATCTTCAGGAATATATCAAGGCTGGAGGAAGCAAGATAAAATTTGTGACGGGAAATAAAGGTAGTGGAAAATCATATCTATTAAATCGTTTCTCAGAACTTGCCCAAAAAGATGGATATTTGACAGTTTCTTTTTCTGCTAAAGATATATGGTTAAATGATTTTAAGTTCATATTTCTTGAAATACTTAGACAGTGTGACTTAGATACATTAATGGAAAAATCTGCCCAAATGATAATTAAAGAGTTGGGTTATGATGCCAGCCAAATCAAGGAAAAAGAAAAGTTTATTGATTATCTTGCGAATTTAAAGAAAAATGATGCTTTAGAAAGAGGTGAAATAAGAAATCAACTTAGAACTTTTTTCAAAGAAAATCCAAGAATGGATAATAATTTTTCAATTGCATGTTCTCTTCTTTGTGGTGGTGTTTTAGGGCAACCTTCTCTTGATGATAATAATAAGGAACTAATTTTAAGTTGGCTTACAAACGAGAAAGGCTTTAGATTGACATCTCTTAGGCCTTTGGGTATGTCTCCTGCAAGAATTTCAAAATTTAATGCCAGACTTATGTTGCGATCTCTTTCTGAGTTAGTAATCCTTAGTGGTTATAGTGGACTTATTGTTACCATTGATGATTTAGATGTTATTGTTGATAGATCAAGTCTAGCACCGTTGCATTATACAAAAATGAAACGAGAAGATACCTATGAAAGTATCCGAGAATTGATTGACGATATTGATAATTTTAAAAACATCATGTTCCTTTTTGGCTGTTCAAGAACTCTTATAGACAATGAGAAAATGGGTATGAAATCCTATCAAGCACTTTGGATGAGAATTCAAAATGAAGTATGG
>CAYWGU010000082.1:0-11965 GCA_964457975.1 uncultured Spirochaetaceae bacterium
GACAAACCTTTTTGTTCTTGATTCTTTATAAATTGATACACCTTAAATTCAGAGGAAGGTCCAAATTCGGAAGAGAATGTACCAATACCTTGGTTCCAAGCAATAAGTTCAAAGATTTCATCCATTTCTGCTACAGTCAAACCCAGTGAATAAGCTTTTATTATTTCTCTAGTAGCTTGTCTATGGCGACCAGCACCCATTGCATTAACCATGGAAAGCATCAACTTTGTTTTAAGATCAATTGCTGCATTTTCTTTTTCCCAAGTCAGTTGCCAAAAGTTTACTGCAATGGTAGCAAGTGAATTATCAATATTCTTGTAATTCAAAATAGCCGTTGGTTTGAAAGGCATATCAGCACCTTCACTAAAGGATCTTTCACTTTTAGAAGCTCGATAGAAATAAGCTCTATATTCTTCTTTTGATACAACTTCTAATTCTGTTTCATAGCCCATTTCTTCCATTGCTGCATACAATGGTTTTGGTTCAAAAGTTTGAACAACACAAAGACCTTTTCCAACTTCCACTCCTGAAGCTTTCTTCAACAGACCTTTTAGAAAAGCATTTGTAACTTTTCTTACATCAACTACTTCGAAGCTGTCTTTATTCTCAAACCATTCTTTTCTTAATACTGTATTCATCTTTTAATTCTCCATAAATTACTTTTAAGTGCTCACTCAATATTTCCCTTTCTAAGCTTGCACGTGATAAGTTACCATCAAATAACATTTATTTTTGTTGTAAATGCAACATTTAATATAATCTTTATAACTAATTTCTAAAAAACTCACCAATACTATAATTCTGATAATTAGATTATTTTATCGGCATTTCAAGCTTCAATAATTTCTTAAGCTTATAATACCATTAAAATGAAATCATTTTATTTTTTAGCATACCATGCTCCAATAAAACCTATATTTATAAAATTTTACTTATTACAGCAAATTGTGTTAAAATTACTAAATAATTGGTATTTTTTTGTATTTAAAACTAAAACTATAACAAATCAACATATACCATATGTAACTAACTAATTCATTTTTTTTATATTACTACACTTATATTACTTATTTCAAACCTCTTTTTACCCTGTTGTTCGACTACACTTTCACATAAAATGCAATTTTGCCTTGTTATATAAATTATTTCATTGTTTTTTTTAGACTTTCTTGTTAAATGGTGCATTTTTTCATTACTTATTATAACATAAATGTGATATAATAACTGAAAGAATAGAGGGCCCATTATTATGAATGCACAGAAATATATAGAAGAAAGTTCAGAATTAAAAAAATACTTCTCCGAGTTTACATCTGCCGACATTGAGAAAATTGACTTAATAGAATATCCAGCCGGAAGCATTATAAACGATCAAGACACTGATGAGAATTCAGTTTTCTTTTTAGTACAAGGTATAGGTGCTGTTTATCGAAAAATTGAAACCGGTGAGTTATTTAAATATTATTATATTACAAAGAATGATGTCTTTGGATTATCAGATGTGATAGATCCGAATAAAATTGGTTCTTATTATACAATAAAAGCTATGAATGATATCATTTTATTAAAAGTTACACAAACACAACTAAATAAGTTCAAAGCAGATTACCCTAAATTTGAAAATAGAATTGTTATTGGTATTATCGAAAGATTGCATCAAGCATTAACTGTTCATGTTGAATGTAAAAAATACAATTCTACAATTAATATAGTATCTTATTTAATATTTACATATGAAATTTACCATACAATGTATGACTCTAATTATATTGGATATGTTCCAATCAATGAAACAAGAGCTACCATCAGTGACTTTACAGGCATTTCCATTAGATCAATAAACAATACAATTGACCTTCTTAAAAAACTTAATTATATTTCCGTAATAAAAGGTAAGGTAAATATCAACATAAAAGAATATGCCACATTAAAATCATATAAGGCAAGCAATATTTAATTCATTCTTTATACCAATTAGATAGGTAGATAAATAATATAATTATTATTAATTTTTTAATTAATAGAGTGTATTTACCCCTATCATTTAAGTTTGTCCAATGCTATAAAACAGATGAAATTACTTATTAGATATTCATATAACAAACTATATGCAAACAGTTATTCAATCTGATATAGTAATAAAACAATATTACAATTCTATATTGACTTAATAATTAGGAGTTAAATAATGGGTACACCACATAATGATGGAAAAAAGGGCGACGTAGCTAAAATTGTATTGATGCCAGGAGATCCTCTTCGAGCAAAGTTAATTGCAGATACATATCTTGAAGATGCAGTTCGCTATACTACAGTTAGGAATGTTTATGGATATACTGGAACTTATAAAGGTACAAAGGTATCTGTTCAGGCCAGTGGAATGGGTTGTCCTAGCATGGGAATTTATTCCTATGAACTTTATTCATATTATGATGTTGATTCAATCATACGTGTTGGCTCAGCAGGAGCTTTTAGTAAAAATGCAAAACTTGGTGATTTATTAATGGCTCAAGGTATTGCAACTGATTCTTCCTATGCAGATCAATACAAACTACCTGGCACATACACACCAACAGCAGATTTCCATCTATTAGAAACAGCAGTAAACACCTGTAGAAACAATGATATTCCTTTTACTGTTGGAACAGTTCTTTCAAGTGATTTTTTCTATAATGATAACATATCATACAGAGAAGATTGGAGTAAGATGGGTGTTATTGCAGCCGAAATGGAATCAATGGCACTTTATTGCAACGCAGTCCGTCTTGGTAAAAAGGCATTATGCATGCTAACAGTATCAGACCAATTGGTTACTGATGAACACATGAATACTGAAGAAAGACAGACCAGCTTTAAAAATATGATTATAGCAGCATTAGAAACTGCAATTAATCTATAGTCAATAAGACTGTATTTAGGACAACTTTATATTAGACCTTGAGTAATACAACACAGTTACTCAGGGTTTTACTTTTTTCAAACTCCAGTTTTTCCTTACAAAACACCAAGAATAATGCAATCTAAAAGCAATCATACAAACAAAAAAAACAAATTAATAAATACAAATATCAAATGTTTAATAAAGCTTGTTGTCTTAGAATATAAATTTTTTCTCTTTCAAAAGATTAAAAATCAGAATTTCACTTAAAATATAAAACCAGAATAATTTCACTTTCAAAACTAGAGTATAATAGTTCCTAAAAAGCTTTATTATAATTGAGGAATATTTATGATTACAAATCCAATACTACCCAGCTTCAACCCAGATCCATGCATCATAAAATTTAAGGATGATTTTTACATAGCAACAAGTACCTTTGAATGATTTCCTGCCATTACTATTTATCATTCAAAAGATTTAAAGAAATGGCATTTATTAACACATGCTATTACATCATCAACAACTCTTAATTTAAGAATAATTGAATCAGCCAAAGAAATTTGGACACCTGATTTATTCTATGATAAAGAAAGATGTTTATGTTAACCTTTACCAGAATGGCTGGCATGCATGCTCAGTATTTTGATCTAGACAATTATTTAATCAATTCAAAAAGCATCATGGGTTCTTAGAGTAATAAAATATATATGAATTCAGTAGGTTTCAATCCATTAATGTGAAAAATATTATGTAACATCACTATAATGAGAATTTTGAGAGGGCTATGAAAGACCTGGTATAATTATTCTTCAAGAATAGGATTCAACAAAAAAAATATTGGCTATGCCAAAACAATATCTACAGAAGCCACCAACAGAGGATGCATAGTTGCGCCTAGAATGTACAAACAACATAATTACTATAATCTTATATTAGCAGAAGATGGAACAAGCTATGGCTACAGTGTGGCTCTCTCAAGATCTAAAAACATATGGGACTCTATGAGACAAAAACATCATCCCCAATTATTACATCTCATTCAGATAACTTCTGTGATAGAGAAAATCAAAATTCAACCAAAAGTAATAAATATGAATCAAATGGAACACATCTTCAAAAATCAGGACATGGTAGCATGGTAGCATCTGCACAACTCAAAATGGATATTTATATCTGTGTCATCTATGTGGAAGACCTTTTCTTCCAGAACAAGGTTGCACATTAGAACGCGAAACAGCCATACAAAAGATGATTTGGGTTGATGATTGACTTTTGATGAAAGATGGATCAAACCTTGCAAAAGATGAAGTTCCAGAAAGTGAATTACCAGAAGTTACCTGGCCATGAGAAATTGGTAAGAAACCATTTAATCCATGACCTGAATATTTAGCATCACCATTAACTGAAAGAACAGGTTGGACAGACATAAATAATGACGACTCAATCACAATAAAAGGCCAACAGTCGGCTTGCTCCCTTGATAGAGTAAAGTTTAATAGCTCGTCAAATAAGATCAGTTCATGGCTCTTTTTCATCCGCTCTAGAGTTCACCCCTGAAGTATTTCAACACGCAGCTGGAATTACAATGTAATATGACAACATGAATAACATATCACTTATCAAAACAATTGAGGAAGATAAGGAGATAATGCAACTTATAAGCATTGAGAACGAAACTAAAAAAGAATACTGCAAAACACCTTTATCCTTTATGGAAACCCTTAATCGATAATGTGTTGTAGAAGGTAAAACCTTGACATTCTCTTATAAAAGCAATTCCAGTAATCAATGGCTAGTACTTGATTAGATCTTTGACACTTAACAGCTATCTGATGAAATAGCAAATATGTAAAGTTCACAGGAACCTTCTGTAATATATTTATATCTGATTTAAATAAAAGAGATCTTTCCGCCACGTTCCATTATTTTGATTATGAGGACACATTACCATGTAATGTTGAATGATAACACTTAATAATAAGCTTTAAACAATGCCACAGTTAAATACTGTGGCATTATCTTCTTTTAGTACTAACTATATAGCCTATAATAAATTTTTTTAAATTTTATTAGAATAATACTAGGCTCTTTTCCGTTTAAAAAATCCAGTACGACTTGCAACAGGTATAGCAGTATGAATAACTACAGGCCTTGTAGCAGATATTTCAGAAGGTAGTATAGCAGTAGGAATAACTACAGGCCTTGAAGCAGATATTTCAGCAGATATTTCAGCAGGTATTGTAGCAGGTATTGTAGCAGGAGCTGCAGCAGGTACAACCTCTTCGATTGGTAATGTTTTTTGTTTTGTTTCAAAAACACTTACAAGAATTGTTCCAATTACAATCAATAATACTCCATGCTCAAATCCACTTGCCAACTTTTCATTCAATAAAACAAGTCCAATTAATACAGTAGTTAACGGATTAACAATTGATATAACAGAAGTCATTCTACCACCAATAATTCTGATACTGTAATTAAAAAGTGTACAAGCAATAAGAGAACCAATAACAGCCAACCCTATAATTGAAACAAAAGCACCATGAAAATCAACTTGAACTGGAGTTTTTATTGTTTCATAGAAATATGGGAAAAACCAAAAAATAGCTGAAATCATAAATACATAAAACATCAAAACTGAAGAATCCAAATTCGTACAATAACTTTTACTCAACATTCTTACATACAGAGTAAATGTAACTGCACTTAATAGTCCAAGGAATATTCCAAGGATGCTATTTCCCTTCATTGGACCTATAAATATTACAAGTCCTAAAAAGACTATTCCAGTTCCAAGCAATTGAAGTTTTCCAACCTTCTCTTTGTCTACAATTATAGAAAGAATCAAAATCATAATAGGATAGGTGAAACTCAATACAGTTGCAAATGCTGTACCAATATATTCAAAGGACCTAAATAGCATGTAACTTGTCAAACTAAAATATAGTATGGAACCTATTATAAGTTTAAATAATATATCTTTTCCAAGCTTTATGCTTTTTCCTTGAGCTTTAACAATCAAGAACATAATAACTGCAGCTACTACGAATCGAAAAAATAATCTTGATGTTGTTGACAGACCTGCATCGGCACCAATGCTTGAAAAGATGCCAATCATTCCGAATAAAATTGAGGCAATAACCGCAGATACCACCCCTAAAAAGTAACTATTTTTACCTTTCATAATTAGAACTCCAGAAAATAAAATCACTGAAAATTGTATTCAGTGTCAAAATTAACTTTAAGAAATATCGCTTTCAACGAACCTTAGATATTCTTAAATAAACTAGTTGTAATAATTAAAATGAAAGTGCTTTTTAATAGTAAATTTTACTCTATTGGTAGTATTCATTTCGACGAGATAATACACCTATTCGTATTCAAAGTCTATGAAAAAAATGAAGTATTTTAACTTTTTTTTACACTAATATATTTAAGATAAAATAACTAAAAAATAGGTTAATTTTAACCTTTAAACTGCTTGTATTACTGAGAATTTTAAGCCGCATTATTTAAAGAATTTACAAGAAATCAAATCTAGTTAACAAAATGCAATTTAAAAATTTAAACGTTTGTTTAAGAACAATTACAAAATTCAATTTGTAAAAAAGATATAACAAGAAATTAGTAGTAATATTTCATAATCTTTTAAAATCAAGAAGAAATATTATATATTTAAATCATCAACTCTCATTACCTCAATAAGAAGACTTTAAATAACAAATAATTATAAAATATAATTAGTAAAATTATATTCTGCTTATAAACCTTTAAAAGGGGCACCATAACGATGATTTGAATAAATTTAAATTATAAATAAATTATTAATATTAGAAGCATTGATCAATATTGTTGGTCATTAACAGGTACATAAGCTTTTGCTGCTATAAAAATAGATTTTTTTACAAGATTCATCATCCGCCCTATATTTTCAATCATATGATAAATTAAAAGGCTTAATATAGAACCCTAAAAGGTGTCAAGTAAAATTATAACTAATATCAAAGTTCTTCTTTCACTATTAATTAACCTGGTATATAATGGACTTATAAATAAATAAAAGGAGATTGTTATTTTATGAAAAGTATTTATCTAGCTGGCGGATGTTTTTGGGGAGTTGAGCATTTCTTTTCTTTAATTAATGGTGTAAAAATCTGCACTACAGGATATGCAAATGGAAACATTTCAAACCCTTCATATGAAGAAGTCTGTAGTACCAAATATTTTTTTGCTGAAACGGTAAAGATTGATTTTGATGAGAGCGTTATTGATCTTAATAAAGTTCTTGATAAGTTCTTTTTAATAATAGATCCAACATCAGTTGATCAACAAGGTGGAGACAAAGGACTACAATACAGAACAGGTATTTTCTATGAAGATGATCTTGACAGAATTGTAGCTAATAAAAAGATTTTAGAACTTGAAGAAAAGTACACCTCTCCTATTGTTGTTGAAGTTGAACCATTGAAGAATTTCTATAAAGCTGAGGAATATCATCAAGATTATTTAAGCAAGAATCCAAATGGTTATTGCCACATTCCATTGAATTTATTCAAAAAGGCAAATGATTAAATTTAAACCAAAAGCTGTGCAACATTTGCACAGCTTTTTTATGATCAAGAATGCGTAATATCATAAAATTATACCAAGTGATTGAGATTTTATGCTCTACAGTTCTTTTTCCCAACTACCTAGTATTGTATATTTTCCTATATTAATTCAATTAAAGGCTTTATCATTTATAATGATAAAGTATAAAAACACAGTTTATTTTTAATTAGGAAATATCACTGGCATTAATTTCATTTCTTTAAAAAGTTAAAAGGACCCTGAAATAAATCAAAGTCCTTTTTATAATATTAATATTTATTAATATTCTACTGGTTCCTTTTCCATTTTCATAGCTGAAGGTATCTTTCCAAGTCCAGGCATTGTCATAACAGAACCTGTCAATGGAATTACAAAACCAGCTCCGGCAGATAGATTTACAGACCTTACGGTGATTGTAAAATCTTTTGGTACACCGAGAATTTTAGAATTATCAGATAAAGAATTTGGAGTCTTTGCAATGCAGACATAGGAATCACAAAATCCCATCTCATTATATTTTTTTATCTGCTCCTCTGCTTTTTCTTTATAAACTACATCTTTTGCACCATATATATTTTTTGCAATTATAGAAATCTTATCTTTAATTGGGGTATTTAAATCATATAGAGGTTTGTATTCACCCTTATCATTACTTACCATATCAACAACTTTATTAGCTAAATCAATGGTGCCTTCTCCACCTTTTAAAAATCCATCAAGAAAAGATACAGCATAACCTTCATCTTTGCACCAATTAGTTAATGCATCAATTTCCTTTTGGGTATCAAACGCAAAGTGATTAATTGCAACAACAATTGGAATATTATACTTCTTAACATTTTCAATATGAGCTTTAAGGTTATCAACACCACCCATCAAGGCTTCTACATTTTCTTTTTCAAGATTAGCATAAGCAACACCACCGTGCATCTTCAAGGCTTTTACAGTTGCAACAACTACTGCACCAGAGGGTTTGAAGTCACCTTCTCGACATGTAATATCTAAGAACTTTTCAGCACCTAGGTCAGCTCCAAAGCCAGCTTCTGTAATTGTAATTGGTGCCAATTTCATTGCAAGCTTTAAAGCAAGTAGTGAATTGCAACCATGTGCAATATTTGCAAAAGGTCCACCATGTACCAATACAGGATTGTGCTCAATTGTTTGAACAAGATTTGGTTTTAATGCTTCTTTCATCAATTTCATGACAGCATTTGAAACTTTTAAATCTTCAACCGTAATAGGTTTAGCCTCATAAGTATAAGCTACAATTATTTTCTTTATTCTTTGATGAAAATCTTTTGAATCATGAGAAAGACACATTATTGCCATCAACTCTGATGCAACAGTAATTACAAAATGGTCTTTTCTTTCAACTCCATTGTATTTACCAATCCCAACTGTGATATTTCTTAGTACTCGGTCATTCATATCCAAAGCACGAGTCCATACTACTTTTTCAGGGTCTATATTAAGAATGTTCCCTTGATATATTGAGTTATCTAAAACAGCAGCAATAAGGTTTATTGATGAAGTTAATGCATGTAGGTCACCTGTGAAATGAAGATTAATTTCGTCTTCAGGTCCAATGGAGGCCAATCCACCGCCAGTAGCTCCACCTTTAAGTCCAAAAACAGGACCGAGAGAGGGTTCTCGTAAGCAAAGCATTGCTTTTTGATTGATCTTTCCCATTCCTTCAGCCAATGCAATAGCAGTGGTGGTTTTACCTTCCCCTGCTTTTGTTGGAGTAATGGAAGTAACCAATACAATTTTACCTAATTTCTTTCCCTCTAGTTCTTCATTAATAGCTGGATCAATTTTTGCTTTATATCGACCATAAGGTTCAACATACTTTTCATCAATTCCTGCGCTCTTGGCAATCTCTGCAATAGGCAAAAGTTCCACAAGGCACCTCCTTTTACGTACAAGACGTTTATATTGAAATATTTTATAAATATATCATAAGAAAAACTATTTATTCAAAGCCATTTGTTCTTAAATTTTGTAATCTGCAACATTTTCAAATAAATACAACAAAATTTGTTGCAAAAACATTGAATCAACAGCAATGACCACAATATTACAACAAAAATTCAACAAATCATAAATATTTATTTTTATATTATACTATTGTAATATGGCACATCTTCATTGCATCTAATGCTTTTTCATGCCTTTCTTTGGTAACACCAGCACAAAGAGAAGATTCAACAATAATTGGTATATTGGGAAAGTTTGCTTTTAATAACAAAGCATTAGAAATAACACAAATATCTGTACAAAGACCAACCAATTCAATGCTTTCAATATTTTCTTTTTTAGAAAAATCAACCAAATATTTTTCAAGCTCAACACTACCAAATGTTGGTTTATTAAAAGGACTTTCTTTTACAAAAGGTTTCAATTTATCACAAATTTCCCACCCCTTTGAATCTTTGATGCAGTGTGGAACAGGTAAGTTCTTACCTTCAATTGTATTCATATAATCTTCTTCATGCGTATCACGTGTAAATAACACCTTGCCCTCAAAGTCTTTTACCTTATTTACTACATCATCAACAATTGAGAGTGCTTCTTTTGTTCCTAAAGCACCATCAATAAAATCATTTTGCATGTCTATAACCAGCAATATATTCATAAAGCTCTCTCCTATTTTTCCTTTTCATATATAAAGTAACTTTCATCTTGAAAAAAGTCCACAAAACAAAAGAGTATATCTACTTTTATAAATTATTTACCAATATTCCAGAAATAACCTTTTGTATTATTTAAAACTTATATATAATTAATTATACCTTAATCGGTATCATATGTAAATTAAAAAAATAGCAGAATCCTATTTTCAACCATTTTAATCTAGTTAATCAAATATTTTATTCTTAAAGTTAGCAGCTACTACAAGTTTTAGCATAACTGCAAATATGAGAGGTTTTTAAAATATTTATAAGCTTTGAGAAATCTCTCGATATAAAATATAAAACAGGACATTCTAGAATAGCCATAGGTCAAACACTACAATGATCCATCAACTAAATTTAAATTCTTTATCTTTCTAGTGTTGAATATTGTTATATAAACATGAAACTCGACAAATATATCGCTTTAATTTGTGATGGTGCAAAAAACATTCCAAGACTTTTCCTCTAAGCATCGGATCAATCTTGGAATATTCTATGTATTTAACTAAAAATGAAATCTTCGTTATGGAGGTAAATCTTATCTCTACTTAAAACGTCGCTTAAAATACCAAATACTACAAAATTTTTCAACTGTTTTATGCTATCTTTTATTATTATTTCTCTACATATAAAGTTTGTTACCATCTATAATTAGAGAATTTAATTGAAAAACAAAATAATCAATAAAAACATCATCTATTAGTTTATCAAAAGAAAAGACATAAATCCTTATTTCAAATAAACAGCCTGAAATAATGAATAAGTTATTACTCATTTGTATAAATCGATTGACTTTTTTGTCAATTTACCTTACTAATATAAACATATGATGTAACTTGTCTTGTTACATTAAAAATAAATAAGTGAGGTTTTATTAATGGCTAAAGATTCTTGGGTAAAGAATACAGAATTAGGATTCATCAACAATATAGATTCTTGTCAACTTGTATGTTCAACTGAAAAGTTAAATCCCAATAACACAAATAACAAAGTAAAAAATGAAGTTAAAAAGGAAGAAACAAAATTAATAAGTGCTGATGAAATTGCTGAAAGTTATATTTCTAATCAAAAAAACTCAACCATTCTTACTGAATCTCACCTTATAAATCCATCTCAAATTATGGGCGAATTTGGACACTTTGCTATTTCACATGGCAAAAAGAAAAAGACCTTGGACAGGTTTCATAAAGTTGTATTTGAAGATAATAAAGATCCTGAAAATATTGAAACTCTTCTATCGATAGCAGATGATGTAGGTCTTGATAGAAAAAAACTGGAAAAACATTTATTGGAAATTGGAGAATAAAGTTATGTTAATCAATGCAAGATTCACTGAAGCCATTCATATCTTATGTCTAATTGCTATAAAAGATAGCAACATGCCTACATCAGATAAATTGGCCAGTAGTATCAATACAAACCCTGTTGTAATAAGAAGAATTTTCAAATTGCTAAAGGATGCCCATCTTATTGTAATAAAGCGTGGGGCGGGTGGATGTTCATTGTCAAAAAAACCTTCTATGATTACTCTTAAGGATGTTTACTTCGCTGTTGAAGATGAAGAAAAAAGACAACTATTTAGATTTCATCAGGATATAAATCAGAATTGCATTGTTGGATCTAACATTGAAGAAGTATTATCCCCTACATTTGACAAAGCACAACACAAAATGGAAGATGAACTTAAAAAAACTACCATAGCAGATGTTGTAAAAAAAATTAAATTAAAATTTCCAGAGTGAGGTAAAATTATTATGAAAATTGAAAACGAAACATTGGATTCTATATATAATAGAAGATCTATTAGAAACTATTCAAA
>CAYWGU010000083.1:0-11857 GCA_964457975.1 uncultured Spirochaetaceae bacterium
CTTTTTTTGTGATCATTTAATCATCAAACCATATTCAGATAATTCAATCAACCAATTTCAGATTTTAGGGTAAATATCAACCAACCTCTCAACTAGCCCCAATAAATATGACTATATTGAAGGTATAATAATGCACTTACAAGGTAAAACTGGTATTAATTTTCAAATGGCCCTTAGAAGTGTATTAAAAAATTATTATCGAGGTTTAAATAAAACCTTCGAAATGCCAGATTATTATGGTGGTGATAAAAAGAATGACGGGTGGGTAGTTGATGATGGATTGTTTTATCAGATATATGGACCTACTCGTTTAAAGTTATCTTTGAAAAAATCTATTCACGATAAATTTGATGAAGATTTAGAAGGATTAATGAAACATATTTATAAAGATAAACTTTGGGGAGGAATTCTTAAACATTTCATTTTTATTGTTAATGACTTTGATAATAATTTACCTGAGGATAGTGAAAGATATTATCAGAACAAAATACTTGAAATGAGAAAGAAATATTCAGTTTATTTTGAAGGTGGAGTTTTTGATTTAGATTATATAAAGAATTTATTATATAATATAAAGGATATTGAAATATTGGAAAGAATTTCATCAGAATTGGCAATTACATATAAATGGGATTATAACGCTGTAACTTCAGTAGAAATGATTAAATTAATAGCTGATATTTCGGTAAAATTGAATGATTCTATTTTGTTTAAAAAAACGAAGCCATCCTACGTTAGAGTTTCAACTGTTAAAAAAATTAAAATAAATGATTTAGCAGGTAAAAGAGAAGAAATTGAAACTATTATGACATATTTATATGTTGTAGAAGACGCAATAAATACTATTAATCAAGATGTTTTATTCGAGAATAAATTTGATCAAGTCAAGCAATTGATTATCAATATTTATGAGAATTTAGCTTCTAGTTTTCATGGAATAGAGCTTTTTGATGCTATAATTAAAGAAATAAAAGAAAAATCATGTGTAGATATTAATATAAATTCTGCTATTAAAATGTTAGTAGTTTACATATTTGATAAGTGTGATATATTTGAAAAAGAGTAGGTGAATTAAGTGATATTACCAGATAAATACATAACAGTAACAGAAAGTTATATTGGTCTTGGAGCACTTCTATTAAATTGTCTTCAAGATAAAAAGCTCACTGTAGATGAGTTATGGAAAATATTTAACAAAAAATATTGCAATAATAATAAAATTAAACATTTCCCTACTTTCCAAAAATTTATTTATGTCCTAGATTTTATGTTTGCTATTGGCTTTATTTTATATACTGATGAGGGGGAAATATATAATGAAAATCTTGCAATTAGTAATTAGTGATTCCAGTGGAAGAGAAATCCAAAAAATTGATTTTAAAGAGTTTGGAGTTTCTTATATATTAGGAGATATAAAAGAACCTAAAAATAAAGTTGCAACTATCAATAGTTTGGGTAAAACTTTACTATTAAAATTTGTCGATTATATTTTTGGGGCAAATGAAACTCCCCATATTATAAAAGAAGCTATACATGGATATAAATTAAATGCTAGGGTTTTATATAATAAAAAAGAATACCAAGTGGTTAGAACCTTAGGTTCTTCGAAATCTATTCTTATTGATTGCATAGAATATAATCTAAATGAGTATAAAGATTTTTTTGATATTTCTAGAGCTTTATATGGTAAGCAAATTATTATAAACAAGAAATCATCAGAATTTAGTGAATTCAAACAACCTGTACAATCTGATGTGGATAGTTGTTTAACTTTGTTAGGTTTAAATGAACTTGTGAAAACAGTTGATGAAATATATCAATCTCAAGATACAATAAAATCGTTGGAATCATATAAGAAAGGGCTCGTTTCCTCCTTTGGTGATTTTAATGAGAAACAGATTAAGGGAAAGGCTTTTTTTGTTGATCAAGAAGTTAAAGAACTTTCTGAAAAAATAGAAAATAATAATCAAAAAATTAAATCTCTTCAAATATCTGATATTAAGAAAAGTATTTTGGAAGAATATTCGCAAAAAAGTGAAGAACTTAAAAATTTGAAAAACTTGTATGAAAAAAAGAAATTTGAGTGTGAACGTTTGAAGCAATTTATTGAAGACTCAAATAAGATTGATATTAAAAGCAAAGATATAATAATTACTTATGAGAAGGCAAAGACAGAAATTCCTGATATGGTTAAGAAGACTCTCCTTGAAGTAGAAAAATTCCATAAGAGAGTTTATGAGGAAAGAAAGGATTTTTTAACTGATAAAATTGAAAAAATCAAATCAGATATGACAAATTTAAATCGTGATATTGTCTTCTTATCAGAAGATATTGATAATCTTGGAGTTATTATAGCAGAAAATGAAATTTATAAAGAATCGATTGACTTGTTATTGAAATACAATATGCAACTACAAGAAGCTAAATATAAGCAAGGTGCTTTATCTAAAGTTACAGAAATTGTTGGAAAGATTGAAGAAGAAGATAAAAAACGAATTGCTTTTTTTGATATAGCTCAAGACAAACGATTAAAGACTGAGGATACAATTTTAGAATACCGCTTTTTTATGTCTAATAGTATTCGTAACTTATATGATAATGATGTAAACGCTTTCTTCGATATTTTCATTCGAAAGGCTCATAAAACAACTAGACCTGTAAATTTTGATTTTTCCATTAACGGTGATGCTGGAGAAGGTATAGGTGAAGTCAAAAAAAATCTAATTGATTATTTAATTTGCAGATTTAATAATTTACTAGAAATAATGGTTCAAGATTCAGCCTGTTATAGTGGCATTGATCCAAGGCAAGTAAATTCAATGTTAACTTCGCTCGATAATATTTCTAAAGATACTGGTAAACAAATATTTATTGCAATAAATAAATATCAATTAGGTGATGATGAAGAAGCTATAAAAAAAATAAAAGATAATAGTGTTATTGTGCTATTTGAGAATATTAATTTATTGAAACGTAAATTCTAAAAATTAACAACTTACTGATTTTGATTGGTAAGAAAAACATTTACTAGACAAATGAATAATTCTTTATGTATTCCTTATACCGTTATGTTTGGATTAAAATACTGTCCATGCTTTTTGGTGTTTCTCTATTGAATTGCATTTTGAAGACAGCGATGCAAGCATTCCATACAAAACACGCAGAGCGATTTAATCCATATTGGTTTGTTGTCTTTTAATTCAATGGCAACAACAGGGCATTTTTTAACACATAGCCCACAACTGATGCAAGACTCATCAATTGTAAATTTCTTAGTACTTATATCATTGGTATATCCATTTTTATGTATAAGAGCTGCAAGTCCATGGGCTTTTTTTTAATAAAATAACCTTTGACTTGGTTTTTAATCTTATCAATTGATAATCAATTTGAGGCTCAGCCTCTTTTACTTTCTTTTGTACCTTCTCTTTATTGCTTACATTAAAGAGAGGTGTAAATGAATCTGGATACTTTACCGAGAACAAAGCATATAGAGGAAGGGCTTTATTGGTCATTTTATTTTTTAGATAATAATCTGCTGCTCCTGTATTCAATCTATAAGTAACAACTGCAAAATTATGGCCTTTACTCTCTCTAGACAAATCTACCTTATTGAATAAATCATCAACAATGATTGGTAATGCACCGGTAAATACCGAAACAACAATATCAATATTTTCATTACCTGTAGTTTTAAAAGTTAAGTTTTTTTCTCGTGTGCAAGAATCAATTCCAAATATCTCATCACCAGTTATCTTTGAAATTCGTGATACTACATATTTTGAATTACCCGTAGCTGAAAAATAAAATATCATAAAATTAGCTTCTAAAAGTAAATACTATATTAAATAAATCTTAAAATTGTGTGAAATAGTATTAAATTTGCAGTAAAGAATGAATATAATATAAAAATAAAGGTAAATCATCATTTATGATGTACTTCTCCACAAAATGAAACAAATCCATCTAAAGCAGAAACAATTTAAAATTCAATAATTACTTGCAGTAATTATTTTCAAGTAAATATAATATTTATGGCTACAACTTTAGATAAGGATTTTATTGAATTTCCAATCAAAATTAATACAAAAATGATTTTATGTCTGAATAACTATAATCTTTGTATGAATTTATTTTACATCACACAATATTGGTGTTCTAATGTAAGTATTAATAAAAGATTGATTAATGCATCAAATATTAAAAGAGGAATGTATAGTATGAGTGATTATCAGGAAAGGGTAGCCAAAATTGTAGAAGATCAAGGTAATTGGTATGAAAGCCGATTGGATGATGGATTAATGAGTGATGATTTATATCCATATGATCATATGTTCTCCCCAATTAAAATAGGTGGAATAACTGTTAAGAATAGACTGGTGATGGGGCCTATGGGTAACGTTAATATGGCAGATGAAACAGGTAAGCCCGGTCTTAAAATGATTGAATACTTTACAGCTAGAGCTAAAGGTGGAGTTGGCTTGATAACATCTGGTTTGATTCCTATATCTCATGGAATTGATCCAACGGTTACAGAACCTAATAATCTTTCATACTTTCCAAGAATTGATGGATCTAGAACTAGATTTGGTGGATGGAGAGATCTAGCACAACAGTGCCATGCCTATGGTACAAAATTCTTCATTCAACTGACACCTGGTCTTGGTAGAGTAGGTTCTCCCGAATGTTTGATGACAAAGCATAAATTACCTGTTTCTGCATCAATTAATCCAAATTTCTATATTCCAGGAATTCCCTGTAAAAAGCTTTCAAATAAGAAAGCAAAACAGATAATCAAGAATGCAGGACAGGCTTCAGTTGATGCTAAAGCTTCATTAATTGATGGTGTTTATCTTCATGGTCATGAAGGATATTTATTGGAGCAAATGACCAATCCAGCTTTTAATAGAAGAAGTGGTAAATATGGTAACTATGAAAGGTTTGGATTGGATTTGGTTAAAGAAATAAGATCTAGAGTAGGTGCAAAATATCCAATAATGTATAGAATTGACCTGTCGTTGGTATTAAAGGAAACTTATGGTGACATTTTAAAAACTGAAAAATCTTTGAAGAAATTCCAAAATGAAAGAACAGTAGATCAAACATTAACTTACATGAAACATTTAGTAGAAGCAGGTGTTGATATATTTGATGTTGATCTTGGCTGCTATGATAATTGGTGGTATCCACATCCATGTTCTGGTATGGCACCAGGTTGCTATCTTGATGTATCAAAGATTGCAAAGGAATACTTTAAAGAAAACGACATAAAATCAAATCTTGGTCTTGAAGTTCCAATAGTAGCTGTTGGTAAACTTGGCTATCCTGATTTAGCAGAGCAAGCTTTAAGAAACAATCAATGTGATATGATAATGCTTGCACGACCACTTTTAGCAGATCCCCAATGGCCTAATAAAGCATATGCAGGTAATGTAGAAGATATAAGGCCTTGTATAGGAGACCAAGAAGGTTGTATTAACGAATTTGTTGAAGGTGGCCATATCCAATGTGCTATTAATCCAATAACTGGATTTGAGGATGTTTACAATGGATCAGAACTTCAAAGAGTAGAAAACCCAAAAAATGTATTGGTAGTTGGTGGAGGACCTTCTGGTATTATGTGTTCCTTGGTACTTGCAAAGAGAGGCCATAAAGTTACTTTGATGGAAAAAAATGATGAACTTGGAGGAATGATAATTCCAGGATCAGTTCCAAAAATAAAGTTTGATATGAGAAACTACAGAGCATATCTTAAGAAACAGGTTGAAAAGACGCCTCTGATTGATCTTAGGTTAAAATGCGAAGCAACAAATGCTTTGATTGAAGATGGATCTTATGATTCTGTTGTAATTGCTTGTGGTACAAGTGCAATAATACCACCTATTGAAGGTGCAAAAGCAAAGGCCAATGTAACAACGGCTGTAAATTTTCTTAATAAAACCAGCATGGTTGAAGATGGTCAAAAAGTTGTTATTGTGGGTGGTGGTGATGTAGGCTGTGAAACAGCCTACTATCTAGCACAAGAGAGAAAATGTGATGTAACAATTGTTGAAATGCTACCTAATTTGATGAATGGAACATGTACCGCTAACAGGGGGTATCTTCTATACAACCTGAATAAAGTAGGTGCTAAGGTTCACAACTGCACAAGGGTGAATAAAATTACAGATAATAAGGTTGTTGTTAGCAAGAACCATGATAAGAATGTTCCAAATCCATTCAATACATGGAATCCCTTGTTGCCAGAAAATATTTCGAACCCTTTAGCAAAAAAGATAGGAGAAGATTATAAAAAGCTTGAATTGGATTACGATATGCTTCTATTTGCCGCAGGAGTTAAAAAGAACGATGCATTGTATTATTTACTTCAAAAGAGTGCAAAGATTAAGGAACTATATAACATAGGGGATTCGTGCAACCTAGGAAGAGTGTTTGAAGCTATAAAAGCAGCTTACCATGTTGGAACTCTAATCTAATAAAGATTATTACTGAAGATTAATAATGCTTATATGTTAAGAAAATTAACACCATAGGTTAAAATGTTTTGGTTGAAAGAAAACGAATTAATAAAGATAGAACAAGCAAAGGGGTATAAGTTTAAAAAAGTGAACTTATACCCTTCATGTTTTCTGAAATTTAGCAATTATTTTTTAAATTTATAATGCAAATTCAACTTTTTGTTGTAAATAGTATATGGAACAATAAAATAGGAGAGCTAGTTTGAAAGCATTTAAGGTTCAAAAAATTGAAATAAAACTAACAAAGGAAGACAAAAAAGCCCTAGATGATACTTCAAAATTATGTTGTAGATTATATAATTATTTACTGAATTATTGTAAAGCGGATTACTTTGCAAATAATAAAAGTAATTATATGCTTAAGGCTTATCAACTAACATATAGATTGAAGGATATCAAGGAACGCATACCAATCCTTAAAGGAGTATATTCTCTACTGCTTGAAAATGTTTCATATAGAGTAAGAAAAGGATTGCTTGCAATCACTGAAGATAAAAGATATGAAAATATAAATTATCAGGATTGGGAAAAATATTGGTTTACGTTGCAGTATTCCAAATGTAATGTTGGATACAAAGTAGAAAATAATAAATTAACAATCTCTCTTTCTGCACAAAAAAAAATAACAGTGAAACTTTTGGAGAAAAAGGAAAAATTTAAACCAGTTTATCTTGAGGTAACTAAGCAAAATGATAGATATTTTGCAATATTCTGCAAACGTACAGAGGTTCCTGATACGATGCCTCAAAGTTTGATAAAAAATTGGATTGCAATTGATCAAAATCATGAGAACTTTTTTGTTGCGATAAATAGCAAGGGGCAGAGTATAAGAATTAACAGATTGCAATCTGAATCATATTTTAATCAGTCAATTGATGATATTGTAGATAAGATTAAGAGTTGCAGCTGTGCACGAAGAAAGAAAGAACTATATAAAGCTTTAAATAGAACTACAAACAAACGAAAGGAACAAACAGATACTGCCTTGCATGCAATTGCCAAAGTACTAGCTTCAAGATATGATCTTGTTTTAATTGGCGACTATGTTCCATGCAGAGAAGATATACCGTTTGAGAACATGAAAAAGGTTATGGTTGATAGAACCCATATTGTTTTATTTAGGAAAATTCTTGAATGGGATATGAAGAAACAAGGTAAGATATTTAAATTGGTTAACGAAAGAAACACCACTCAACGATGTTGCATATGTGGGTTGCAAGAATACAGAAATCCACACCAGCGAAATTTTGAGTGTAAAACAACTGGTAAGTTCATAATTCGTGATCTTAACTCTTGTATCAATATTGCACGAAAAGGAGGAGTTATGGTAAAAAATCCTGTTGTAGATAAAATAATGTTTAGCTATCGGTTTGATTTCAAACAAAGTAGATTAATTGAATTATAAACTACTTAAAAAATAACGATCATTTATTGTGTTGCCCACACCAGCTTCGTGCTGAACTGATTTGCTATAGGACGCTATTGACCAAATCAGGCAAGAATTAATTTTCTTGGTAAATTAAATCCATCAAAACTGGAGCTGAATAAATATTCAGTAGGGTAAGCTCTACTAATTTTTTTTAAAAGTTGTGTGTTATAAGAATATAATAGGAAATATTTCTCTAGCTTTTTAAGCATATATTTTTATTCCTAGAAAAGAACTAGAAGGGAAGTCACTAGGAGGTGTTAAAACAGTGTTTCAAAAACTTGCAAGGGTTATAGCAATCCATCTTCTGAAAGACAAAGGTGCTTTATAGTTTTTCAATATTAAGCATTATTTTGGAGTTTAAATTTTTTCCTATAAAAATACATTCATCATTTACTTTACTTTTAACAGTTTTGCTTTTAATAACAAAGAATCCCTTGTCTTTAATAAAATTAATATATTCTTTTTCAGTGAACTTGTTGTACTCTATAAGTTTTATTTTGCGTAAGAATTTTAAGTTATTGCTTGAGGAAGCTATAGGAGAATAAACAAAATTTGGAGCAATTATAAGTCCATCTTTTTTAGTACTCTCCAATATTCTTCAATAGCTAGTTCTGGATTCGGCATGATGTGCAATGAATTTGATATTACTACAGCATCAAATTTCTCAGATTCAAATTGTAATTTAGTTGCATCTGCTACTTTAAAAGTTAAATGTGAATTATGATTTTTTTATCTGCAATATCTATCATCTTTGTTGAAAAATCAGTGGCTATCCAGGATTTTACATTAAAACTAAGTGGGTATGATAGTTGGCCTGTTCCACAAGCAAGTTTAATACTTCCTTTTAGGAATTTAAATATGGCTTTATGTAAGTATTAATCTTTGAATAAGTTTTTTGCTTCTTTTCATAAATAGAGTGTAAAATTTAGCATATTTGTTTTAAAAGTCTTTGTTATTTAGATTGGACATAAGAACTTCTTAACAATTTTAATGTTTGTATAGGATAACTTATAGCCTGTGAGATAATATTTTTCTAGGGTTGAAAAAATTATTAATCTCTAAAGATTTTTAATCATTGCAGAGATAAATTAGCAGTTGATTATCAAGAAAAAAAAGAAGTCATTACCAAAGGGTAACAACTTCTTCAATATATTCGTTTTGAAGGAATAATTAATTTTAAAGTTAATTAGTTTTCAACGATGCCTGTTTCTTGATCAAAAGAAAGAGCTGTAGGTACAACATATAAGTTAAGAATATTTTCTTTATTCACAGGAATACCACCAGCTTCAAGGTTAGCAATAAGCTCTTTAGCCTCTGATACTTCTTTAATGTGCGAAAGAATAATTAACTTTTCACCTTCATGAGCATCTCCACCACTGAAGAACCCACTGAACAAGCTAAATTCACTAGCTAAGCTATTATTTAAATTCTTTGCATCCAATACCGATGCTTTTTGAATTCCCACACTCTGAAGAGCTAATAATACATCTTCTTTATAATCTATTTCTGTTAATGATATAATTAATAAATTCATGGTAAGACCTCCTGCTTAATTGTTATCCGTTAAATGAATTTCACCGGCCTTTTTCAAGGCATGACGTGTCATTAATGGTCCTATAATTTCTGTTATTATTGTAGTGAATAAAAGCACATTAATTACAATTTTTGCCATGGTAGCACCTGCTGAACCATACTGTGGCATTGTAAATTCTTTGTTAATTGCTAGAGCTAGTGCTAAAGCAACACCAACTTGTGGTAGTAAGGCAAAGCCAACTAAATTTCTAACAGTTTTTGGAGCTCGACCGATATTAGCACCAAGTGTAGCACCACCTGTTTTACCAATACTTCTAGCGACAAAGTACCAAAGACCTAGAACTCCAATTTCTTTAATCAAAGATATATCTAGGTGAGCACCGCCGAGTATGAAGAATGCCGTGATAAATATAGGTGAAAAACTTGAAACAATACTTGCGCTTTTTTTACTAAGAACTGGAGAAGTATTAACAATTACTGCTCCAAATGCCATTGCAGCAAGTAGCTCTGATACTCCTAGATATTCTGCAATACCGATTAATCCCATTAGAAAAGCTACCAACAATAACATTATTTGCTCATTGTTCTTTACCTTTCTAAGAATTATTACATACAAGATTGCGAATGCTATACCTATCCCAAACGCTTCAAGTATTTCAATTAATGCACCTACTAGCATAATTGGAATTGAAATACTTGTTCCAAGTAAACTTGAACTTACAAAACCTTCAATAAATACATAAATTATAAGTGCTGCTGCATCATCAAGTCCTACAACTGCAAGGATTGTAGATGTTAAAGGACCTTTTGCTTTGTACTGTCTAATAACAGCAACTGTAGCAGCAGGAGCTGTTGCACTAGCTACTGCACCAAGTAAAAGTGCTGTATTAAGTTCTGCTTTGTAAATATAACGTAGCACCAAAAAAACTACTAAAAATGTACCTATACTTTCACAAGTTACAATTGTAAAAATACTCTTACCTAAGCTTTTTATTACCTCACCTTTTAGTTCGATACCAATGGTGAAAGCAATCATTCCAAGCGCTATTGTTGATAATGAGCTAAACTGGTCTAGTACTGCTGGTGTTAGCAGGTTTGCTGCTGATACACCAAGAATTACACCTAATATTACAAAACCTGTTACTTCAGGGATTTTAAGTTTATTGGTTAAGACCTTGGTTGCATATGCTGCTGCAAATATTGCAGCTAAATAAAGAAAAATCTGTCCTTTCATTAATTATCTGATTTCCTATAATCCTGCAAATTGTGCAAGTACTTCTGCTGCTGTTGTTGTAGCTAATAATGCTTGTCTTCGTTGATTATTACGTACTACTAAAGATACTTTAGAGAGAATTTGAAGGTATTGTTTTTGTTGGTCTGCTGGTCCACCAATTAAAAAGATCAATCTAACTTTTTGGTCGTTGCCTGCGTCCCAATCTGTGTCTTTGTTTAATATGGCTGGAATTACAAAAAACTTTGAAATATCTCTAAGCTTTGCATGTGGGATGGCTACTTGCCAACCTATATCTGTACTCATTATTGATTCTCTTTCAAATATAGCATCTTTGAATTCTTCTTCGTTAGAAATATAACCTAATTTTGCTGCCTGTACTACCATGGATGTGAGTACTTCATGTTTGTCGTTGGTGTTTAAAAACATCACAGAATCTTCTGAGAAATAATCTATTATTCGCATTGTTTTCTCCAATGAATTTATTTTAGGTATTTAATGGTGTTTTGTAAAGGTATAATACTTAATTCAATGAGGTTGTTTTAATCAATAAAAAATATGTAGAAGAGATGTAAAAATTGTACCAATGATTTTTTAAATAATTCGAAAACAATAATGAATCAAGCCCAATTTTAGCTATTGGGGTGGTTTATTTTAATATTATTAAAAGATTATTTGAGTAAACATCGACTCTGAAAGTTGCAAATAATATGCAGTAAATTAAAGATAAATAGTAAGTCTAATATCGTATTATGGAGAATAATAATTTTACCATTTTTCCTTTATTTGAAAAATATGAAGTGAATATAATTATTACAATATCACGGCGGTTTAAGGTAGGCGACACAATAGAATTATTTGGAAAATAAATTTATAACTTTATGCTTTTTAAAATATTAAAAGAGCGCTAGTTTTGATATATTAAATTTGATATTATGTATTACGTTTTAAAAATAGTTTAGTAATATATGATTATTCTTTAATAGGAAATTCAATAATTGATTCCTTTAAAAAATCATATAAATTCAATAGGAATTATGATTAAAATAAAACACATGATTAACATGTGCATATTTTTAAAATTGGAATATTAAGAGCGAAAGAAGGGATTTGAACCCTCGACATCCACCTTGGCAAGGTGGAGCT
>CAYWGU010000084.1:0-11744 GCA_964457975.1 uncultured Spirochaetaceae bacterium
GATTGGTAGTGCATTTTCGCTAGAATAATCAATAAGGACTATCTTTCTTATCATCTTAATAAAGTAAGTCCATTACATGATATATTATGGCAAGGCTATATAAGAAATAGTTCCATGATGATGATGATGCTTTTATATACGAGATAGTCTTCTTCTTATTATGATGCAGTTACCTTTGCAGCAATCCAGGAATGCTCCTGTTTAATATCTTATTTAGATATAAAAGATATTTATGCATTCTTGCAGCTCCTGACAATTTGACTACAGACCCAAATTTTGATTAATGTTTCAAGGTATTCTTTTAATGTTTGCATTAATTAATACTCTGTGATTTGTCTTCAAAACTCCTTACCATTCCTTACGCAAAACATCATACCACTTCCATTATTCTGATAAACTTGAACCAAATACTATTTAACAGTGTTAAATTCTTATCAATTCAGAGGTTTGTTAAGGCTTTACATAGCCGACAAGTAATCCACAGGGCCATAGAAATTCAAAAAATATTTTCCTAAAAATAAAATCTATGCTATTATAGAGAAATTAAGAATGGTTAAACGATAATAACAATCCTATAAAATTGGAGAATAAAATGAATTTCTATTTTGGTAAATTTAGTAAAATACATCCTGATCAGATAATAAATCATTATTATGCAGGTGGAAAAAAGGGAAACAATTGGTATGGAGATATACAAATTGGAGATTACGTTTATCCCATATATGAGGGTTATGTTTCACAATTATGGAAGGCAGTTGAATATAAAGAAAATTATTCTCAACAAAAAAATAATGAAGATGTGTTGATTTTCGAGGTTGTTAATGAATTCGATAAAATAACTATCTCATCAGCTTTTTTAAGATGCAAATATTTCAAGTTGGATTTAAATTTATTAAACAAAAGTATTAAAAGTACAAAAAAGGGTTTTTTTAAAATATCAATGGAATTGGAATTTGATGAAAATAATTTACCAAAGATTAATCAAAAAAGAAAAATTTCAATCGTAGATAAAAAATATTATAAAAATCAAACTTTTGAAGATAGAGACATTTGCATTGTTATTGATTGCGAAAATAAATATTCAATTAGTTCTATTGAAGAATACAATAATAATTCTTTTAGAGAATATAATCCTTTATGGGATTTATATGAAATAAAGAATTTAGAAAATGAACGATATGGATTAAAAGAACTATTAGAATATTCTATTGAAGATAATGCTCCTAAAAAAGAAAAATACCTGGAGGCAACTATTGATTCTTTGGATGAAGATTCCTTTTTTATTGTTAGTAATCCTGTAGCTTTATATGATAATATAATTGTAGGAAGAAAAATAACTAAAACGACGAAACGACAAGAAATTATCAATAATACAGTAATAGAAGAAGAAATAGAAGAGCCTTTTTTGGAAATAGAGAGTTATGACTACCTAAGGAAATTAATAGAAGATAATCCAAATTTAATATTCTATGGCCCCCCAGGAACAGGAAAAACTTATACAGCTCAACGATTAATTGAGAATATTGAATATCAAAGGACAGGAAATTTTAGAAAATTTGAAAGTTTAGTTAATGAAGAAAGAATTAAATTCATAACATTCCATCAGTCTTATTCTTATGAAGAATTTATTGAAGGAATTCGTCCAACCTATAACGAAGATGCTTCTAATAAAAATTCTGTGCAATATAAAATACAAGATGGTATAGTAAAGAAATTAGTTAATTCAGCAAATTTAAATTATCTGAAAGAAGAAAATATTGAGATTACAAATAATAGTTCTTGTTATAAAATCTCTCTTGGACAAAGAAATAATGATAACGAGATTTATAACGATTGTATAAACAACAATTTCATTGCAATAGGATGGCTAAATGACATATCCCTTGAGAATATGAATAAAGAAAATATTGCAAATATATATAAAGAAGATAGTGGTGAAGAAAATCATTCTAACAATATTAGTACAATAGATTTATTTGTGAATCAACTAGAGATTGGTGATTTGGTATTCGTTTATGATAGCCCTTCAACAATACGTGATATCGGAATTATTCAAAGTAATTATATATTTGAAGAAAACGCAGAATCTTATCAACATAGACGAAATGTAAAATGGTTGAAGCATTTTGATTCACCTTTCGATATTTCAGAAATCAATAATGGTGTCAAATTAACTTTAAAAACAATATATCATTTATCTAGAATACAATTTTCAGATATAAAAAATTTACTTTCAGTCGAAAATGATAAAAACAATTTAGTTATACAAGAAAATAAAAAACTCAAACCATGCTATTTGATAATCGACGAAATTAATAGAGGTAATATTTCAAAAATTTTTGGAGAACTAATAACATTAATTGAAAAGGATAAAAGAGATGTATTACCAATCACACTACCCTATTCCCAAAAAACATTTAGATTACCAAAAAATCTATTTATCATAGGGACAATGAATACTGCTGATCGATCTATAGCTCTATTAGATACTGCCTTGAGAAGAAGATTTACTTTTGTTGAATTGGAACCAAATCCTGAAATAATTAGAGATATCAGTAGTGAGTTAGTTGAAGATGAAATAAATTTAGTTAATTTGTTAACTGCTTTGAACGAAAAGATTGTTAGCTTATATGACAGAGATCATAGAATTGGTCATTCATATTTTTTAGATATTAATAGTTTAACTCAATTGAGAAATGTTTGGGATTATAAAATAATTCCTCTGCTAATGGATTATTTTTATAATGATTTAAAAAGTGTTTCAGTAATTATTGGATCAGAGTTTATAGATTCAAAAAATGGAGAAATGAAAAAATTAAGTAATGCAGATTTCAAAATTGCCATAAAAAAAATTTATGATTAAAGATAAAAAACTTTTAACCATTTTCCAGGATAGAAAACAAAATATAATTGAATACAGTGACTATTTTGAAGATATTTTATCAATAAAAAAAATTATTGGAGATCAAAATTGTATATTAGAATTCAATGGCAATATTCTTATAAAAAATTATATTGGTTGCTTTAGTACAAATAGAATATCAATTCAAGTTGTACCTAAAATTTATGATGAAAAGCTTCTAAATAGTCCTGCTGAAATAAAAGAATCCTTGGATTTAGTTTATAAATTATTAGCTTGGTCTAATTATTTTAGCTTTGTTAAATTTGAAGCTTCTAGGAACATTAGTGATGTTAGTTCTTTTTTAGAAATTATTATTACTTTATTCATTGATGAATTTTTAAAACTTCATAGAAGAAATATTTATAGAGAATATAGAAATGTTGAAAGCGAAGAAATGTATCTTAAAGGAAAGATTTTATTTAATAAATCTAAGGATTATAATCCTATAAAAAGTTTAAGAAAATACATTCAATATGATGATTTAACAATAAATAATGCAATTAATAGAATTATTAAAACTACAATTTTTAAATTAATTAGATTTACTACAAGCGACTATAATAAAAAACAATTAAGAATAGGATTACTATATTTAGAAGAAGTTGATTTTATAGATTTAAGTTGTTGTTTATTTAGTAAAATTAGTTATAACAGAATCAATGTGGAATATAAACCAATTATCCAATTTGCCAAAATGTTCTTTAATTCTAGTCAATTTGAAATGAGTGCAGGAAATAATGAAATATTAGCCTTTTCAATTCAGTTGAATATTCTTTATGAGAATTTTGTTTTACAAATGCTACGAAAGATTTATGGAAACTTATATAAAGTGACTTATCAAGAAGGTACTCATCTAGCAAAAGATAATTCTAATAAATCTCAGTTCCTTCTAAAACCAGATTTTATAGTTATTGATAAAAATAAAAAAAATGTTATGTTATTGGATACAAAATTTAAAAATCCTACTGATAATTCAGGAGATAAAAATATATCTCCTTCTGATATCTATCAAATGTGTGCTTACTCAATTGGTTTTAATTGTAATACAATTGTATTAATTTACCCAGTTTTTAAAGGTTGCAAAAAATTAGCAAACAAATGCTTTAGTATTAATATAGAATCAAGAGTACTTACAATCAATGTTGTTCAAATTGATTTATTTATTGATGATTTTAATTCTATTGTGGATGATTTTGAGAATCAATTAGAGAATATTCAATATTTAGTAAGTAAAAACAAAGGATAATATTACTACTCATTTTAATACAACGTTCAGCTAATATACGGGCAGAATTGAAATTGCTAAGTAATTCTGTCAAACAGTGGCGCTCTTACTTTACTAATAACTGCTCTTTTACTTTGTCCAATGAATTAACTAAGACTTGTAGAAGAATCAAATATTTTCTAAATTTTAGATGCAATAATTCTTTCACATTCCCATGACAAGCAAAAAGATGCCTTATGAACAACTTATAATCAATCATATAAGTATCCACCTTTTTATAGTACAAACGGCGTAGTCGTTGAATACACTACATTAGATGGCAAATATTGGAGTAGATAAGATCTAACTATATTCAAATAATTAAATATTAACTATATTCACAGAATTCTTGAAAAGAATTATTAATGCTGGAAACGATAATACCTCATATCCAAAGGATATGAGGTATTATCAATCACTAAATTAATAAATCAATTTTCTTTTATATAAGCCGTCCCCAGTTTTGCTGGTACGTTAAATGATTTCCTTGTAATAGTTAATACAATAGTTAAGATGTATGGAAGAGCAATGAAGATCTCATTAGGTAGAGTTATTCCTGCACTTGATTGCATCAAGATAGCAAAAGCTTCTGCTAATCCAAATATCAATGTTCCAATAAAGGCTCCTATAGGATTCCAGTTTCCAAGGAAACAGATTGCGAAAGCAATCCACCCACGACCACCGATAATAGTTGAGGTATACATTCCTAAATATCCAATGGAATAGAAAGCACCTGCAATACCACCCATAATACCAGAGAACATTACTACAATAAATCTGATTCTAGATACATTAATTCCTGATACATCAACAGATTCTGGATTTTCTCCAGTTGCTCTAATAGTTAACCCAATTGAAGTTTTATAAAGAACAAAATATGCAATTGGAACTAGGAAATACACAGAATAAGTTAAAATATTTTGAGTAAACAGTATAGTTCCTAAAGCAGGAATTTTTGAAAGCAATGGAATTGCTATTTTCTTTAATGGTTCAACAGTTAATGGTGATAGAGGAACTCCAAATACAACTCTTTGTAAGAAAGAACAAAGTCCTGCAATTAAAATATTTATGGCTGTTCCTGTTACAATTTGATGTTGTTTTAGAGTTACACTTATGTATGCATACAATATAGCAACTAATAAACCACCAAGAGCTGCAAATAAAAGGCCTAGACCTAAACTTCCAGTTATATATGCTGCAGTAAAACCTGCCCAGGCTCCCATTAAGAAGATACCTTCAATAGCAGTTACCATCATTCCGGCTCTTTCTGAGAAAACCTCTGATAAGGCTCCAAATAATAATGGTGTACTCATCATCATTGCACGAGCTAATAAATTTACAATCATTAATTTTCTCCCCCTATTAATAATTTCTTTTGCCTATTGATTTCCCATTTGTTTCTAACAAAATAGGACATAATAACAAATACCATTACAAAACCTTCCATTAAATCAATAATACTTGACGGAATACCAGATAACTGTCCCATAATTGTACCACCTACTTGAAGAGCTCCAAAAAGGATTGAAGCAAATATAATACCAATAGGGTTTGCATTAGCTAAAATTGCAATACCAATTCCAAGAGCTCCAATTGTTGGGTTAAAACCTTGCAATAACATATGTTGAACGCCATTTACTTCTGTTACACCGGCAAGTCCCGCAAGACCACCACTGATAAAGAATGCTAAAATAAAAATCTTCTGGGGGTTAACACCACTCATTCTTGCTGCTTCTTGGTTTTGTCCAACGGCTCTTATTCTAAAGCCTAGTGTTGTTCTATAAAGTAATACCCAAACAAGAATTGCTACAACTACTGCTAAGATAAAGCCTGTATGAAGTCTTGTGTGAGGAATAAGCTTTGCAAGCCAAGTGCTTTTAGCGAGGGAGTCTGTCTGAGGATATTCACCTTGTTTTTCCATTAAGAAGGTTCTTAATAAATAGTTCATGATGTTTAAAGCCACATAAGTACTCATCATACTAATTAAGAATTCATTAGCATTAAATTTAGATTTGAAGTAACCTATTATGCCACCCCAAATACCACTAATAACAAATGCAAATATTATAGCAAGAGGAATTGCAATTGCATGAGGAATTAATAATGAAAGGGTTGCAGCTACTATAGCACCAATATAAAACTGTCCTTGAGCTCCAATATTAAATAAGTTAGCTTTGAATGTAAAAGCAAAAGCTAATGATGTAAAAATTAAAGGTGTTGCTTTAACAAAGATCTCACCAATAGTATATCCATCTCTAAACATTGAGGTAAATAATAATCCAAATATTGGAATAGGATTTTTTCCCAAGAATAGTATCATAAGACCACTTACAAACAAGCCAAGCAGAACAGCTAATATGCTTGTAATAAAAATATCACGAGTTTTTTTATCCATTTATTTATCCTCCTGATTTTTATAACCAGCCATCAATAGTCCAATCTTTTCGCCGGTTAATTCTTTGGCCTTATAGATTCCTTGAATTTCACCTTTATAGAAGATTGCTATTCGATCACTTAATGTGAGTATTTCTGATAATTCTGTTGAGACAAGCATTATTGCTTTACCATTTTCCTTTTCATTCAAAATAGAAGCATGTACGTTATTTATAGCACCTAGATCAAGACCTCTTGTAGGTTGATCAAAGATTATAAAATCACCACAGTTCTCTACTTCTCTACCAACAATTACTTTCTGTTGGTTACCTCCAGATAATTCTCTAGCAAAGGAATTAGGACCACTTGCTTTAACTTTAAAATCTTTTATGATTTTATTAGTTCTATCTTTTAGTTTCTTTGTATCAATAAGTCCATTCTTTTGAAGTTCTTTACTGTAACTTGATTTAAGTAAGATATTTTCAGCAAGGCTCATACCCATGACCATACCATATCGTTGTCTGTCCGATGGAACATAACCAATACCTAAATTTATTCTCTCTCTAATTGATAAATTAGTAATATCCTTACCTTCTAAAGTTACAGATCCCTCTGTTACTTTTTGAGCACCACAGATTGCCATACATAGTTCTTGTTGACCATTTCCTGATACTCCAGCTACTCCGAAGATCTCTCCGCGGTGGATATCAAATGATACATCTACTAATGATGGAATTTCATTCTTTTCTTGAATTCTTAAATCTTTAACTGAAAGACAGATTTCTTCTTTAATTTCGTTACCAGAAGGCTTTTTTAGAGCTTCAATGGTGCTTTCAATCATCATTTTAGCTAATTGTTTTTCATCAGTATCTTCTCTTTTTACATTGCCATATATTAATCCAGATCTCATTACAATGATTCTAGTTGCAACAGACATTACTTCTTTTAATTTATGAGTGATAAAAATTACAGCATTGCCCTGCTCTGCATAATCCTTTACAAAAAGCATCAATGTATCAATTTCTTGAGGAGTTAATACAGCTGTAGGTTCATCCATTATTAATAGATGAGCATCTAAATATAATGCCTTAAGAATTTCTACTTTCTGTTGCTCTCCAACAGTTAGATCTTTTATCTTCTTTCTAGCATCTACATTAAAGTCATATTTTTCAGCTAATACTTGTATCTTATTCTCTTCTTCCTTCCAGTTAATTCTTCCCTTAACGTTTCCTAAAATGATATTTTCAGTAACGGTATGTGCTGGAACCAATGAAAAGTGTTGTTGAATCATTGAAATTTTATATCTCATAGCATCTTTTGGGGACTTAATACTAATTAATTTCCCTTCTTTAAAGATTTCTCCTTCATCGGCTTGATAAAGGCCATAAAGAATTTTCATACAAGTACTCTTACCTGCGCCATTTTCTCCAAGTAAAGATAATACCTCACCTTTATTTATAGAAAATGAAACATCCTTGTTAGCTATAACTTTTGCAAAATATTTAGATATATTCCTAAGTTCAAAAAATGGTTTATCCATTTAACGTATCCTATTGTTTAGTTTTATATAACGTGTGTTATTCTAGTGAAAAGAAAGCACAATATAAATTTAACTATAAAATATATTGTGCTCCTTATTAATTATTTATTTGAACATAGAGTTGAAGTCTATTTCACCATTCTTTGCTTTTTCAATACCAGCATTAACTCTTGCTTGGATATCAGCACTTACAGCATCTGTATAAACAGGTTTGAAGATTCCTTCATTAATACCTGCTTCATGTACTTTTCCACCAGTCAATGTACCATTGTAGAATTTGTTAACAGCCCAAACATAGAATGTTTGGAAATCAAAGATAACAGATGCAACAACTGTGCCCTTAGCTACATCATTCTGATTGCTTGAGAAACCAACAAATTTAATGCCTTTTTCTTTAGCAGCTTGAATAGCACCAAGACCTACTTGGTTGGCATATACAAACATTGTATCTGCACCATTATCAATCATTGTCTCAGCCATTTGTTTGCCTAAAGCAATATCAGACCAACTGTTTGCATAAGATCTTGTAGCGGTTGCACCACTAACGCCTCTTGCTTTAGCTACATCAACAGATACTTCTTCATAAACATCTAACAATTTTTCCATTGCTTCATTAGGGAATCCACCAATAGTTGCAAATTGACCATTCTCTGAGATTTCACCAGCAATTAAAGCTGCACAATAACTTGCTTCAAATTCTTTAGGGAAAATAGGAGCAACATTTGAATAACTAGCTTCAAAACCATTTACAACACAGAACATAGAATCTGGGTATTCAGCTGCTACACTATTAGCTGCATCATCAAATTGAGTTCCAGCTGCCATTATTAGATCATATCCTCTCTCAGCATAGTTTCTAAAAGTTGATTCATAATCAGCTGCAGTTACATTTTCAATGAATTCCATCTTTGTACCAAGTTGATCATTACAAGCTACAAGACCTGCATAGTTAGTTGCATTCCATGATTGGTCATTAATTGGACCAGGAAGTACTAGAACGATCTTCAAACCGCCTATACCTTTCTCACCAGTTGAAGTTACTTCTTCTTTTTGTCCAGATGCAAGAACGGATGTTAATGCAAAACATGCAATTAATAAAATAGATAATACTTTTTTCATTGCTTTCTCCTTTTTGTAAATTTTTTGTGGTATTGCCAATTGCACCAGTTATTTAATATTTTTGAATATTTTACATCAAAATAAATAAATTTAAAATGTTATGTACAACGCCCTTTTATAATTATAATGCAATTAGTATGCCAAAAAAACACTAAATACACTTATTAGCTAATAGGTAAGCAATTAACTAAAAGTTTTTGTTGCAATATGAAATAAACTATACTAAGATTGTCCTAAAATAGGACAGAGGTGTTCAACACTGTCCTATTGTAAGACAGAACGATACACACGAGGGGAATACTGGTGCAGATTTTACTAATCGATGATAATGAGCAACTTTCAGAAGTTCTAAAAGATAACTTTTCATTTGTAGGTCATTACATGTTTTTTGCAAACAACAGCAAACAAGGCTTTGATGTACTTAAAAAAGAAGAAATTCACGTAATCTTATTGGATATAAGACTTGGTGATGAAAATGGTGTTGATATATTAAAAAGAATTAAAGTCCTATATCCAAATATTCCAGTAATAATGATTACAGGTTATGCAACAATAGAGGTTGCTGTAAATGCTATGAAACTAGGAGCATATGATTTTGTAAAGAAGCCTATTAACTTTAATACATTATGCGCCCGAATAGATACAGTAACTAGTAATGTGAAATTCAAGAAAGAGAATAATAATTTAAAGAGGCGTATACAAGAGAATGGTACTTCTCTTGTAAGCAATAACAATAAATACAATGAAGTAATTTGCAGAGCTAAGAAACTATCTGCCTCAGATATTTCAATATTAATAATCGGCGAAAATGGTAGTGGAAAAGAGATATTAGCAGATTATATTTATAATAATTCTAATAGAATATCTGAAAAATTCATCAAGATAAACTGTGCAGCTTTTCCAGAGACTTTATTAGATAATGAGCTATTTGGCCATGAAAAAGGTGCTTTCACAGGTGCTAATACTGAGTTTACAGGTGTTTTTGAACAAGCAAATAAAGGTAGTTTATTATTAGATGAAATTGGTGATATGCCATTAACTCTTCAATCAAAGATACTTAGAGTATTACAAAATCAAGAGATAAGAAGAATTGGTGGTAAAAGTACTAGAAAAGTAGATATTAGATTTATTGCATCTACAAATAAAGATTTATCAAAACTAGTAGAAGAGGGAAAATTCCGTAAGGATCTTTTCTATAGACTTAATGGTGGTATGTTAAAGATACCTCCTCTAAGAGAGAGACAAGAGGATATAAGCCTTCTTATAGATGATTTATTGAAAGGTATTAGTGTTGATTCAAAAGCTCCTCAAAAAACAATATCAAAGCAGGTTGAAAATATCTTTAGAAACTATAGATGGCCTGGAAATATTAGAGAGCTAAAGAATGCTTTAGTCTATGCTAATGTAATATCACAATGTGATATTATTGAATGTGAAGACCTTCCACCAAGTTTTGGTCTTTTAGCAAATTCATGTGATAGTCAATTAAGCCTTATTCAAGAAAAAGAAAGAGATGTTATAAAAAAGATCTTAATGCAAAATAATAATAATAAAACTGAAACTGCTAAGTTCTTAAAGATGAGTAGGAATACTCTTTATCTAAAGTTAAAGAAATATGGAATAAGTATCAATGAATAAAAGTATTATAGAATTTAAAAATATCTCTTGTAATTATAACAAAGTAAAAGCTTTAGATAAGATAAATTTACAGTTTGATGCTAATTGCATACAAGCTCTAATAGGAGAGCATGGTGCAGGTAAATCAAGTATTGCACGTATCTTATGTGGCCTTAGTAATCCGTATGCAGGAAGTATTATTATAGGTGATAAAGAATACTCTTCAATCAAACCAAAATTAGCATTAAAAAACAATATTGAGATAGTACATCAACAATTACTATTGGATCCATATTTTAGTGTTGGAGAATATTTATATTATTGTGATAAAAATACTCCCAAATTTTCTCTTACATTGAAAAAGAAAATGCAGAAAATGGCAAATGATTATATTTATGGATTAGGATTTGAACTTGATGTTTCTAAAACTCTGAAAGATTTAAGTTTAAATGAAAAAGCCTTGGTAGCAATACTTGCTAAGGTAAAGAATAATCCCCGTGTTTTAATTCTAGATGAGTCTCTTGATAAAGTATCAACTCATAATTATTCAAAGCTTAAAAAGATTATCTTTGAGCTTAAAAGAAAAGGTTGTTGTGTTATTATAATATCCCATAAGATTGACTGGGTTTATGATATATCAGATAGAATAACAATAATAAGAAATGGAAAAAATTTATTAACAGAAGATATTGAAAGTGTTGGTAAAATGCAAATCATTAAAATGGCTTACACTCAATTTACAGAGCCTATTGTTACTAATATTCAAGATAATACTTTTTATCATTTACTAAAATATAATGAAGCAATTTTAGAGAATTTACCTGTAAATCTAATTATCTTGAATAATCAAGGTCTTTTAAAACTAGCCAATAAATATTTCATCAATAGTTTTAAGATAGATGCTTCACAATATCTAGAGAAAACAGGGA
>CAYWGU010000085.1:0-11712 GCA_964457975.1 uncultured Spirochaetaceae bacterium
TTGATCAAGTTAATAAAACTAGGAACTGGCCATTAGCAGCAGCTTTTTCTGTGTTATTAACATTAATCAGTACAATACTTGTAATGTATCTGTTTGTTAATGATAAGGAATCAAAACCTAATAATAAGAAAAGGAGAATAAAAAATGAATATTAAGCCTAAAAAGTTCAGTTTTTCTTCTCTTATATTGGTGTTAACAGTAATTTTTTTACTGCTACCTCTGTTTGTGATAATTGTATTTTCCTTTAATGAAAGTAGAGGAGCAACATTCACTCACTTTTCATTGAAGTGGTATAAATTGCTATTTAATGACAGTGAAGAGCTATTATCAGCACTGTATAACAGTTTGTTTATTGCATTTACAGCAGGTGCTGCTTCAACAGTAATTGCCACATTAGCAGCAATAGCTGTTAAGTGGTATTCCTTTAGAGGCAAGAAATACATTCAAATAATTACATACCTTCCTATGATTTTACCAGATATCATACTAGGAATATCAATTGTATTATTTTTTTTAGGAGCAAATATCCCTTTAGGATTATTCACCATATTTGTGGCTCACACAACATTCTGCATTCCATTTGTTTATCTAACAGTATTTTCTAGATTGGATGAATTTGATCATTCAGTTGTAGAGGCTGCTAGAGATTTGGGTGCAACTGAAAAAGAAACTTTAACTAAAGTAATAATACCAATGATACTACCTGGAATATTTTCAGGATTTGTAATGGCCATTACACTAAGTTTGGAAGACTTTATAATAACCTTTTTCGTTTCTGGACCAGGTTCTACAACTCTTCCAATATATATGTATTCATTGATAAGGTTTGGTGTAACTCCAGTAATAAATGCCTTAAGTTTCTTTATGATTTTATCAATATCAGTAATTGCAATTACTCTTAGATACTTTTTAAAAGATCTTGCTACCAGCAAATAGCAATTAATTGGAGATTAAATAAATTGAATTTAAAAAACAAAAATAAAAGACTTGTAATCGTTATAGGTTTTTTTGTAATTCTGCTATTGGTAATGTTCTTTTATAGTCGAGCGATTAAAATGAATAATACGCTTTATCTATACAACTGGAGCAGCTATATGCCGAGAGCAGTTATAGATGAATTTGAAGAAGAATATAATGTGCATGTTAGTGTTGATAATTTTTCATCTAATGAGGAATTGTTTGCAAAGTTATTAACTGGTGCAGAAGGATATGATATTATATTCCCATCTCAAGATTACACAGAGATTATGATAAATCTTGATATGCTTGAAAAACTTGATCATTCTCAATTACCTAATTTAAAATATGTATCACCTAGTGTACAAAAAAAGGCAACCTATGATCCAAATATGGATTACTCTGTACCTTACTTTATGGGAGCTATCGGTATTGGTGTTAATACAGATAAGGTAAAGGACTATGAAAAAAATTGGAGCATTTTTTCTAGAGAAGATTTAGCTGGGTCAATGACCATGATGGATGATATGAGAGAAGTTCTTGGTGATGCCTTAGCCTATAATGGTTTTAGTGTTAATTCTACAAATTTAGAAGAATTGCAGATAGCAGAAGATACAGTAATAAATGAGTGGAAACCTAATCTCATTAAGTTTGATTCTGATGCATTTGGGCAGGCCTTTGCTGCAGGAGACTTTAAGGTAGTGCAGGGGTATGCTGAAGTTTTATATGGTTCTGTAGATGAAAAAGATTGGGACAGTATAGATTTCTTCATACCAGAACATGGCGCTACAATGTACATAGACAATATGTGCATACCAAAAGGTTCTAGAAGCTATGATTTGGCACTAAAGTTTATTAACTTTATGCAAAGACCAGAGATTTATGCCCAATTTTTAGATGAGGTTGGATTCCCTCCTACTGTTAATGAAGAAGCTGGAAAGTTAATGACAGTAGAGCCTTATTATGAGGCATCTGAAATTGCTAACTGTGAGATTATGAGTGATTTAGGACCAGATCTTTATAAGTTTAATGAGGTTTGGCAAAGAATCAGATTTACAAAATAATATAAAAGAAGATAATAAAAGAGAAATTGTTAAAATAGAGTAAGCCAAATCTTTCGATTTGGACTTACTCTATTTGTTAGTATTTAGTTAATATTTCATCAAATAGACGAGAGCATTTCTGGCTTCGTGAAAGTGGCATGATATCAGATTGTTTTTTATTATTTCGAACAAGATTTGCAAAATGTTCAATCTCATGATGAAACCCAAGTTCTTCCTCATCAATGAATTCATCAAGTATATTTCCATCATTATCAAAAAGAGTGCATTTATTAGCCTTCCAAAAGTTTTTTACTTCAATAGAACCCTTTGTTCCAACAATTAAGGCATCCTGTGCTTCTTCATGGCTTATTGCATACCTACAAGTAGCTTTAACGCCGTTATTAAATGTAAGAATTGTTTGACCTTTTTGATCAACTCCTGTTTTGGAGTACTCTAATTGAGAGGATTGCGATGAAACATTACCATCAATTAGATACATAGAATAGGATAGGGTATAAACTCCCACATCAAAAAGAGCACCACCTCCCATATCTTTTTTATACAATCGACCTTCAAAATCATGGTTTTCAAAGGAGAATGAAGATTTACTTGTTTTTATATCTCCAATTCGTTTTTCATTTATCCATTGTTTAGTTTTTTGAGTTACCGGTAGGAAGATGGTCCACATAGCTTCCATAATCAAAAGGTCATTATCTTTTTGCAATTGCTGTATATGAATGATTTCTTTTTCACTCATTACAATTGGCTTCTCACATAATATAGGCTTTTTGTTTTCAATACATTTTTCAATTACACTTAAGTGATGTGTGTTGATAACTGAAATATAAATAGCATCAATGTTCTTATCATTTAATAGTTTATCATACGAATCATAAGTTTTTTCTATATTGAATTTATCTGCAAAAGCTTTTGCTTTTTCAATGTTATGTGATGCTACTGCAACCAATTCTGCATTTTCACAGCTCTTTATAGCCTTAGCAAATGTTGCTGCTATATTCCCAGGTCCAAGTAATCCAAATCTAATTTTATTCATTATAATATCTCCAATTATCCATCTATTATAACTGTTTATTATAATTTGTCGAACATCTTTATTAAAAAATTCAATTGCAATTTTCTATTATATATTAGAGATATATAATATCCGAATCCAAAACATTGATGCCAGCATAATTAACTTCTTGTATATATTGAATAAATTAGATTATCATAAATTTTACCAAATTCCTAACATACTTTGCAGTGCTAGACTTACAACAGTAATTCCAATCCAACAGCAAAGTCCAAGAAATATTGGTTTTCCACCTTTCTTAATTAAGTTGATGATGTTTGTGTTTAGACCTATTGCAGTCATTGCCATTACAATAAAAAACTTACTCAAAGTTTTAAATGGTATAAAGAGAGAAGGTGATACACCCTTTGAAGTAAGAATTGTTGTAATAATTGATGCAATAAGGAAATATATAATAAAAACGGGAAATACTTTTGACCATTTTATAGATCCTGATTCAGCACTTCTAGTTTTTGCTTTATAGGCTCCAAGTACAAGTGTTATTGGAATTATTGCAAGTGTTCTTGTAAGCTTTACCGTAACTGCCTTATCAAGGGTTGCAGAGCCAAGATTGTACATACTATCCCAAGTGGAAGCTGCTGCTGTAACTGATGAAGTATCATTTATTGCAGTTCCTGCAAATACTCCAAAAGCATTGCCACTTGTTGTATCAAAATGTAAAAGAGTCCCTAGCTTTGGAAAAATTATAGCTGCAATGATGTTGAAGAAGAAAATAACAGATATGGCTTGAGCTATCTGTTCATCTGTTGCATCAATAACAGGGGCTGCAGCTGCAATAGCGCTACCACCGCAAATGGATGAACCAATACCAACCAGTGTGGCTGTATCGCCATCTATGTCCATTACCTTAGATAATATAAATGCAATGATAAGGGATGTTGAGATTGTTCCAATTATAATTGGTAGTGATTGTTTTCCTGTCATCAAAACAACGTTTAAATTCAAACCAAAACCCAATAATATAACAGCATATTGAAGTACTTTCTTTGAGATGAATTGAAGTCCACAATTGTAGGATGATTTATCCTTTATAAAAATGGTAAATACCATAGCCGATAAGATACCAATTACAGGACTACCAATAACAGGAAAGATCAATCCAAGAAAATAAGATGGAACTGCAATAACCATACATAATATAAAACCTTTTATATTTTTCTTAATAAAATTCATAATTTACTCCTAAAACAACTTGATGGTATCAAATATTATCAATAAGATAAATTAAAAGTTTATTATTGATTGATAAGAATATTTTATGAGGTTTGCATGTTAGATTTTAGAATTAGAACATTTTTGATGGTGTGTGAGACAATGAATTATAGGATGGCAGCAGAAAACTTAAGCATGAGCCAACCTTCCATTACACAGCATATGCATTATCTTGAGGATTTTTATAACACCAAGCTATTTATCTACGATAAAAAGAAACTCTACAAAACAAAAGAAGCTATAATACTTGAAAAATATTCGCTTTCTATGAGGGCAAATGAATCAAGTCTGGTAAAGGATATTTCAGCAAATACCAAAAGGGAAATACGAATTGGTGCTACAAAAACAATAGGTAACTATGTGATAAACGAAAGAGTATTGTCTCTTATAAATAATGATTGTGTAACACTTACTTTTATAATAGATAATACCAAGAATTTACTTGAATTGTTGAATCAAAATAAACTAGATCTACTTATCCTTGAAGGACTATTTGATAAGAGTGAGTACTCCTATAAGCTATTTAAAAAGGAGAGGTTTGTTGGACTTTGTAGCAAGAATCATTTGTTTTCTGGTAAAGAAATTAAAATGAATGATTTGTTTGAAGAAAATTTAATTATAAGAGAAGAAGGCTCAGGTACAAGAAAGATTCTTGAAATGGAGCTTCTTGGAAATAGTCATTCAATAAATGAATTTAAAAACATAAATTGCATAAGTAACTTTGAATATATAAAGAACATTGTAAAGGATGGAAATGGTATTTCATTCGTATTTGAAAGTGTTGCAAAAAGTGATGATGAGCTGAATACATTTACTCTTGACTCACGAGATATTGTTAGAGAATTTAACTTTGTATATTTAAAATCAACTGATGTTGATGACATAATTGAAGAGTTTGAATAAAAAGGATGATAAATATAACTTCCAATTAACAAATAAATGAAATTCATTTGAATTTACTTGATTTATATCAATTACTTGTGTATATTTAGATTGTAAATGGCACTTGGCTCTCTCTCTTATGTAAATAAGGGGGTGTACCGGTTTCGACTGGCATAGATCAGGCTGATGGCTGCAAGCAGAGCGCCAACTCTTAAAACTAGCAAAAAAAAATTAACTGCTAAAAAAGACGAAGGTAACTTCGAAACTGCAGAATACGCTTTAGCTGCTTAATAGCGCTTTAACGTACAGACTCGACTTGGTGCCGCTCTTAACCATTTGATGTCTGTAAAAACAAGGGCTTACCAGTATTCATGTTAGCGGCTTATTGGGAAATTAAAGTTGACTTGGTTAGAACAACGTTCGTTAATGTGCCTAGTTCTTTCGACACACAGATCATTAACTAAGCTTGTAGATGTCATTGGGTGGCATGTTAGGACGGGGGTTCGAATCCCCCCACCTCCATTTATAAATAAACTTCTTACTATATTGTAGGAAGTTATTTTTTTGTACAGCAAAGAGAATTAGTCTTTCATCTTTTTTTGAGCTATTTTGTTTTATTAATTCGAGTTAGGTCAGGTTTGTTAATTTATATACTTTATGAAAATATTATTGATGAAATTATTCATGGAAAACCTTGAATTAACAAACGAAGTGCAATAAATTTAAAAAATATGGTGTTTAGTATATTTTGCATTATTTAGAGCACTAAAATCAAAGTAGAATTGAAGATTCCTTTGATTGTTTTGTATTTATTTGTTGATTTTAGGAGATTATAAAATGAAAAAATCTATTTTTGTCGTATTATTGGCTATTTCAATCCTTTTAATTGGTTGCAAAACAGTGACAACTACATCAGTTAATAAAGGTTCTTTTGAGACTCAAGAGATTGAATTATCAATTGAAGGGAAACGAGGAACTTTTATTCCTGCTGTTCTTACATTACCAATTAGAGAGGATGAATTTGCTCTTGTTATAATGGCACATGGTCATTCAGGCTCCAAAGAAGAAAATGGTGGTTTTACTGATATTGCCAATGCTCTTGCAAAAAATGGAATTGCAGTTATTAGAATGGATTTTCCAGGTTGTGGAGAAAGCAAAGAATCCTTTAAGAAAAATACAATAATGAATATGATTGATGATATTGCCTCTTGTAAAGACCATGTAATTGAAAATTATAATGTAGCAAGCAATCATATTGGTTTGTTTGGTTATAGTATGGGTGGAAGAGTTGTGCAGAGCATCTTAAATTGGAATTACAGTGATGATATTAAAGGTGTTGTTTTATTAGCTCCAGCTGTTGATAAATCGACCATGATAAACAGTTTAGGTGGAAGTGAAGCTTGGACAACTTTAAAAGCAAGTGCAATGGAAAATGGTAGTGTTGAATTTACTACTATTTATGGCGTTAAACTTGACTTGTCCAGTGATTGGTTTGAACAATTAGAAATAGAAACGCCTTTACAAGATGCTAAACTTTTTAATGGAATTGCTACTGTTTTATATGGTGAAGATGATGCCATTGTTAATCCTCTTGTAAGTAAGAGTGAAGCTGAAAAAATTGGAGCTAAATTAGTAGAGGTCACAGGCGATTCTCATTCCTATGGTTTTTACTCTGATAGAATTGACATTAAACAAGCTGTGATTGATGCAACAGTCGATACTTTTATAAAAGCTTTCAGTGAATAATCGGTTACCTTGTAATAAATTAAAATTGACATAACTAATTTTTAATAAATATATTTTATAAAATAATACTATTTAGGTTGAGTAGGGTTCATTAAACGATAGCAATGGTGTCGTATGCTAACGAATTATACTCGGCCTCTTTTGTCAAAAAGCAAAAATAAAACTTATGATCAATTGAAAATTTAAATTCATAGGTTTCCATTTTAATGCTTCTTGGTACTTAAAAACAAAATACTTCTAAGATGAAATACAGAATTGATGTATAACATATTAGAAGTATATAGAAATAATTACATTTTTCTTAACCTTTTATAGCACCAGCTGTTGCACCTTCAATGAACTGACTCGACATTGATAGATAGAGTAACAGTACAGGTATTGCTGATAGTGTTAATACTGCAAGTACCTTGGACCAGTCTGTTTGATATTGTCCAAATAATCTTGTAACACCTAAAAGCAAGGTTTTGCTTTTATCATCAGTGATGAGAATAAGAGGGAACCATAGATCATTCCAGAAGGGTATAAGATTGTATATTGCTACAGTTGATATTGCAGGTTTAATTAATGGTGCTATTATTAATGTAAAGATCTTAAAACGACCAGTACCATCAATCAATGCAGCATTTGTTAAATCCGGTGGAAGTTCTCGTATAAATTCTGTAAGAATAAATATACCAATTGGAATACCCATAGCAACATAAATTGGAACAAGAGACCATATTGTATTTATTAATCCTAAGGCTCTAATAATTTCAAGTATTTTAATTGATGCAATTTTAATTGGTAACATCATACCTGATATCATAATAAGAAATAAGACATTTGATTTTTTTGATTTCCAGTTTGCAAGTGCATAAGCTGCAAATGATGAAAGTACAACAACCAAAAATAATGATATAACTACAACTACCAAGCTGTTTTTAAAATATATTAAGAAATCACTATCTTTAAAAACTGCACCATAGTTTGAAAAGTTCCATTTAGTTGGAATCCAAAAAGGATTGTTGTAGATTGTAAGTCTTGATTTGAAGCTGTTTATAATAAGTACCCATATAGGAAATAGAACTATGATACTCCATATTATCATGACAATATGAGATCCAATATGTCTATTTTGCTTTTTAATGCTTTTTGCCATATTAATTATCTCCTCGTGTAGCTTTCAAGATTGGAATAACACCAAGTAAAAGAACCAAGAATGTAATGGTTGCAACACTTGCACCCATACCAACATCAGGTATTCCAATTGGATGCTGACCGGCTATTCCTATTCTGTAGAAGAATGTTCCAAGTAAATCAGTTGCATATCCGGGTGCTCCATTAACGGTCTCCGTGGCAAAAACAATATCAAATGCATTAAAGTTATTTACAAATGTTAAAATTGTAATCATACCAATAACAGGTTTTATAAGAGGGATTTTAATCTTTATGAACGTCTGCCAGGCGGATGCACCTTCGATTGATGCAACTTCAAGACAGTCCTGAGGAATATTCTTTAATGCTGCAACAAACATCATTACAGGAATACCCATCCACTGCCAACATGAAATAAGAGATATAATAATTAAGGCAGAACTTTTATCACCCAGCCAAGGCCGAGCAAGAAATCCTAGTCCTATTTTGGTCAAAGCATCTCCCGCCCATACTGGATTCAATAAAAGTTTCCATAAGTAACCTGTAACAAGAACTGCGAATGTTGTTGGGATGAAAACTATTGTTTGATATAATTCTCTATGCTTCATGGTTTTATTTGTAAGGATTACTGCAAATAAAATACCAATGCTATTTTGAAATACCATATTTATTAAAAAGAAGATAATGGTGTGCCCAAAGGCTCCTTTGTATCTAGTCGATAATGTTTCATCAAAAAATAGTTTTTTAAAGTTTTGAAAGCCAATGAATACTCTGCTTGATGGAGAGTTCCCGGTATATAAACTAAGTCTCAGTGAATCAAGAAGTGGGTATGCCATAAATATTATGTATATAATTAAAGCCGGTAGTATATATAATATCCAATAAGAACCTTTTGGTTCTATTGAAGGTTTATTTGTTTTTAATCTCATAATTGTTCCTAAAAAATAATAGGCTTGCCAGTAATACACCAGCAAGCCAATAATTATTTAAATCTAGTTAAGATCTAATTTATCATAAGCATCTTGAACGGCTTGAGCTGCTTGTTTTGGAGTAATTTCCTTCTTCATAACACTCATTACTGCTTGATCCATTGGAGCATATAAATCCAATAATACAGGCCATACGAAACGTGCATCTGTTTCATTGCCAGTATTCAATGCTAAGAATTCATTAGCTTGTAGCAATTCAATTGAAATTGGTGCATTAATCATAGGGAAGAATCCAGCTGGTAGATATTTCGATGCTATTTGTGCACCGTCAACAGTACATAACCAAGCAAGGAATGCTTTAGCTTCTGCTGGATGCTTTGCATTAGCATTCATTGTTATTGCCATATCAGGATGGAATGTAATTGCAGTTTTATTTCCTTTAGGAGCTGGAATTGCAAAAATACCCCAATCAAATGGTGCTTCACCATATGTTCCAACAGTCCAAGAACCATCGATAAACATAGCAGTTTTACCTGTTGCAAACAATACCTGTGAATCATTGTATGTTACTGATTCAAATCCATTAGGACAGTATTGAGCTACATCTCTCATAGCTGTAAATGCTTTTACAAAAGCATCATCTGTAAAGTGCTTTTCACCTTTTTCATACTTTACTCTTTCGGTAGATCCACCTACATAGTTTGGAAGGGCACCAAGAAAGAATGTTTCTAAAATATCCCACTCATCTGCAAGACCGTTTGCAAGAGGTGTGATTCCAGCACTTTTTAATTTTTTACATGCTGTAAGATATTCTTCCCAAGTTGTTGGAATTGTAACTCCAGCTTTTTTGAATAAATCTTTGTTGTAATATACTGCATGTGATACAGCTGCAAAAGGAACAGCAAACATCTTGCCATCTTTTGTCATCCAAGGAGCTTTATTAGCCTCTGTGAAGTTTTTAAGACCAGCAATATCACTGCAATCTGCAAAATAACCAGCATCAAACAAATCTTCACCTGTTTTATAGCTTCTTGCATACATTAAATCAGAACCAATTTCTGATTCAAGTTGAAGTCTAAGAGTTGTATTGTAGTCAGCTGGATTTGTAGGTTTGAATTCAATTTCTACATTTGGAGCTACTTTGCTGTAAGCCTCAAGTAAATTATTCATCTGTTGAACATCATCAGCTCTCCAAGAGCTCATTGTTATTTGAACCTTCTGATTGTCTTCTTTTGCCCCTTGAGCAACAAGAGTTGGAAGTAACAAAGTACAAACTGCAAACAAAACTAAAATTTTCTTTTTCATATTTTTCTCTCCTTTTTGTTATAGATTTATTATAAGTTCCGATTATTAATTTCGTCAATGAAAAAAAGCAAAATCTATGAGATTTTTAATCTAAAAATATTCCAGTAATTAAAATATAATCTTAATTTGTTGTAATATATCGAGTTATAGAAATTTATTATAATATAAAATAATAAGTAACAAAAACTTATATACATTTGTAGGTTAAATTTAGTAACTTTCTTTATTGTTCAACAAAATGTATTTATTCATTGACAGAACTTTATATCCATTTAATAATAGGTTATAGTTTATAAGGAATATATGTATGGCAAATGGACAGGATCAAAAATTAACAAATTCAATTCAAATATTAAATGAACTAAGAACTGGTCCTAAATCTAGAAGTTATCTATCTAATGAATTGAACCTTCAGCCATCCACTGTCACCTATTCAATAAATAGATTGATGGAACTTGATTTTGTAAATGATTCAAAAAAAGTCAGTCCAGATAATAGAGTATTAGGTAGAAAGAGCACACAGTTGAATCTAAATGGTAAAGCTGGAGTTGTCTTTGGCGTTGATTTATTGGTAAATAAATTTATCATCACCATCTGCTATATTGATAAAAGTGAATACCTTATTGTAAAAGAGAATTTTGACGATGTAATAATCAATGCAGAAAAGGGGAGTGCTGAAAGATATTTTCAGTGTCTTAACTATGTACTATCATTAATTGAAGCAAAATGCGCTAATACAAAGCTCTATGGTGGCTGCATAGGTGTTGCTGGTATTATTGGTGAGAATGAGAGGACAATTGTAAAAAGTTTAACACACGGAATTTCTAATGTCAGTGTTGAAGATTGTTTTGATAAAAGAGATTATGTTATTTTTTTGGAAAATGATGCAAACTGTGCAGCATATAGATATATAAAATATAATAATGATAGCTTTGTTTATTCTCTTACAAGGTTATATGATGCTGCAAGTATTTGTGCGGATGCACCGCAACTTGGTGTTGGACTTGGAATTATAGCCCACGGTAAGATTAATAAAGGATGGAACTCTAAATCCGGTGAATTTTCAAACTTTATTTATCAAGAAGGTAAGCAAAATAGGCAACTAGAATGTCCTAATGAGTTATTAAATGATATTATTAGTTGTCCTGAAAAATTAAATGCTTTCTTAGATAATTATCTTGAAAAGCTCTTATTTATAAATGCTTTATTGGATCCTAGAACCATCTATTTGGGTGGTGATAATATAATATGGAAAGATAAGATTATTAAATCCTTTATGAACCATTTCCATAAAACAAGCAAAGAAGAAGTAGAAAAAAATACGTGCTTCACCTTCTTGTCAGATACTAAATATGATATAGCAATTGGAGCTAGTTACTTCATGCTGGACTTTTTATTTGAACTTCCTCAA
>CAYWGU010000086.1:0-11386 GCA_964457975.1 uncultured Spirochaetaceae bacterium
ATATCCTGAAGAAATAACGAAAGCCAAGATTCCCAATGACGGTAAAAATTAATTAAAGGTTGTTGTTATACAATTTAATTAAAATATGATATAATAATAAAAGTGTAAATAATTTACAATTAAAATTTTGAAATTTGAATGGTGAATTATAATAAATTAAATTTTTTAAAAATTTAATAATATATTAATGAGAGATAAATGAATACTATTGATGTTGAATATGAAGTGCCAACCTATGCCAAATCTTTTGATGAAGATATGGTTGTGAGTTGGGTGAATCGTGTTTTGAAGAGATTGGATAAGGATGAAGTTGAACTTTCAATTTCTTTTGTAAGTGACAATGAAATACAAAAATTGAATAAAGAATATCGGGATTTAGATATGTCAACTGATATTTTATCCTTTGTACAATCTGATAGCCAGGATGATGATGACTTTTGGCCCAATGAACTTGCAGAGAATTTAACTGTTCTTGGGGATATGATAATATCTCCTGATGCTTTGAGTCGAAACTGTGAAGACTTTGGTGCTACAGAAAAAGATGAACTAAAAAGACTTTTAATTCATGGAGTACTGCATTTACTTGGTATGGATCACAAAACAAACGACTTTAAAAATGAGGAAATGTTAATCCTTCAAGAAGACATTCTTAATGAACTGAAGGAGACAGTATAGTGAACATTTTTGGTTCTTTATTTAGTAAGAATTCACAAAACAAAAGACACGAAGATGTTGAATTAAAAAAACTTGAACAAGAAGAACGTCAAACAATGATGAAAGGAATTGTACAACTTGATGAACTTACCGTTCGCGAAGTAATGATTCCACGTACTGATGTTGATTTTCTAAACAGCGAGGCGACTCTTGATGAATTTTACAACTTGATAAATGAAAATGGATACTCTCGTTATCCTATATTTGAAGATAATTATGACAATGTAATTGGCGTTTTGTATGCAAAAGATTTACTTATAAACGGAATTCGAGAAAACTTTAATGTAAAGAAGTTGATGAGAAAACCCTATTTTGTACCAGAGAGCAAGCATCTTGATGATTTACTTCAAGATTTTAAATCACGAAAGGTTCATATTGCTATAGCTGTCGATGAATATGGTGGAGTATCTGGTATTGTTTGTCTTGAAGATATTCTTGAAGTAATAGTTGGTGAAATACAAGACGAGTTTGATGAGGATGAAGAGGAAGAAATTCGAAAGGTAGCAGATAATAAATACATTGTTGATGCAAGATGTAGCATTGAAGATTTAAACAAAGAGATGAATCTTAATCTAAATGAGGAAGACTTTGAAACCCTTGGTGGGTTTGTATTCGAACTGTTTGGAAGAATTCCTTTAAACAACGAAATAGTTGAATTTGAAGGTATAAGCTTTATGGTTGCAGATATTGAAGGCCATAAAATCAACAGCATTGAAATTACTTTGACTCCTTAATGGTTTCATAAAATCAAATATATAAATAAGAAAACTAAATAATTTTATTAGGAATAAAATGGAAAGTTTTATACTGAAAAGTAGGATAAATAAGTTGCACTTTGTTGCGATAAAAAAATATCTATTTTTACTTGATATAACGTTGACCATTTTGACACTAATTAGTATTATTCAATTATAAAAATAACCATAAATCTGGAGGATTTATCCATGAAGATTGCAATTAACGGTTTCGGTAGAATTGGACGTAACGTATTTAAAATCGCTTCCAAAGACCCTAGCATTGAAATAGTCGGAATTAACGACTTAACTGACCCAAAGACTTTAGCACATTTACTAAAGTATGATTCAACTTACGGTGTTTATGATCACGAAGTTAAAGCTTTAGACGGCGCTATCTCAGTTGATGGCAAAGCTATTAAAATCTATAGCGAAAGAGACCCAAAGAAACTTCCTTGGGGCGAACTTGGTGTAGATGTATGTGTTGAATCAACAGGTGTTTTCAGGTCAGCTGAAGGTCCTAAAGGTGGTTACAAAGATCACATCAAAGCTGGTGCAAAGAAAGTTATCTTAACAGTACCTGCTAAAGACACAATTGATCAAACTATTGTTTGTGGTGTTAATGATGGTGAAATTGATCTTAAAAATGAAGCTTTCTCAAACGCATCTTGTACAACAAATTGCTTGGCACCTATCTGCAAAGTAGTTTTTGACAACTTTGGTATTGAAAAAGGATTAATGACAACTATTCACTCATACACAAATGACCAAGTTATGTTAGATCAACCTCAAGCTGATTTAAGAAGAGCTCGTTCAGGTGCTGTTTCAATCATTCCTACAACAACAGGTGCTGCAAAAGCTGTATCTCTAGTTATTCCTGAATTAGAAGGAAAAATGAATGGTTTAGCAATGCGTGTTCCAACTCCTGTAGGTTCAATTGTTGATTTAACTTTCATAACAGAAAAAGATTGTACAGTTGAAGAAATGAATGCTGCATTCAAGAAAGCTTCTGAAGAAGGCCCAATGGTAGGAATTCTTGAATACACTGAAGATCCAATCGTATCTCATGATATTGTTGGTAACAACCATTCTTCTGTTGTTGATGCACTTTCAACAATGAAAATGGGACCTAATTTCTTTAAGGTATTAAGCTGGTATGATAATGAAATGGCTTATTCAACTCGTGTTGTTGATCTAGCTAAAAAGATCTCTAAATAATTTATTTCCCTAATAAGGAACAAGCCTGCTCTTTATATAATAATGGGCAGGCTTTATTTTTAACTTAAGGAGTTTGAAATGGTTTTAAACACAATTCGCGACGCAAATTTTGACAACAAAAAAGTGGTAATCCGTGTAGATTTCAATGTACCTATCAAAGACGGTAAGGTTACAGATCCAACTAGAATTGAGGCTGCATTACCAACAATCAAGTATTTACTTGAAAAGGGTGCATCTCTTGTTGTAATGAGTCACAGAGGACGACCAAAAGGTAAGAAATCTGAAGAATTCAGCATGGCACCTATTGCTAAAGAGTTTAGTGCTCTTTTAGGAAAGGAAGTTAAATTAGCTCCAGATGTACTTGGTCCTGAAGTAGCTAAAATGGCTAAAGATCTTAAGAAAGGTGAGGTCTTATTACTTGAGAACCTACGTTTCTACAATGAAGAAACAGACAATGATGTAGAATATGCAAAAACCTTGTCAACTTATGGTGACATATATGTAAATGATGCATTTGGTACAGCTCATAGAGCACATGCTTCTACAGAAGGTATTTCACATTTCTTACCATCATATGCAGGACTTTTAATTGAAAAAGAAGTTAAATTCATGGATCCTTTACTATCAAATCCTGAAAAACCTTTTGTTGCTATCATTGGTGGTTCAAAAGTATCATCAAAGATTACAGTATTAGAAAGTCTATCAAAAACCTGTAACACCATTGTTATTGGTGGCGGTATGGCATATACATTCTTAAAAGTACAAGGTTATAGCATTGGTAAATCTCTTCTTGAAGAAGATTATCTAGCTACTGCAGCTTCATTCCTTAAAAAGGCCGAAGAGCTTGGAGTTAAGGTTATTCTTCCTATCGATCATATTGTAGCAGCAAAATTTGCAGAAGATGCAGAACCTGTAACAGTCGATGGTCCAGATATTGAAGGTGATTTAATAGGTATGGATATTGGTCCTAAGACAACATTAGCAATTACAACAGTATTGAAAGATGCTAAGAGTGTTGTATGGAATGGTCCAATGGGTGTATTTGAATTTGACGCATTTGCAGAAGGTACTAAAAAAGTTGCATTGGCATTAGCTGAATGTAAAGGTATCACAGTTGTTGGTGGTGGTGACAGTGTTGCAGCTATTAACAAATTCAATCTAGCAGATAAAGTTAGTCACGTATCAACCGGTGGTGGTGCTTCACTAGAATTCCTAGAAGGCAAAACATTACCAGGTTTAAAAGCTTTGGAGGCAAAATAATGAGAAGATTTTATATTGCAGGTAACTGGAAAATGAACTTAACACCATCAGAAGGTGTTAAATTAGCAAAAGAATTAGCAGTAGCTGCTAAGGGTTGTAATGCAAAAGTAATGGTAGCACCTAACTTTGTTGGTCTTCCTGGTGTTGTAGAAGCGCTTAAAGATAGTGAAATTATCGTAGCTGCTCAAAACATGAGTGATCACACAAGTGGTGCTTTCACTGGTGAAGTTTCTCCATTAATGCTTAAAGATTTAGGTATCAATGCTGTTATCCTTGGCCACAGTGAAAGAAGAGCTATTTATGGTGAATCTGATGCATTTATTAACAGGAAAGTATTATTAGCTCTTGAAGAAGATATGGACGTAGTTCTTTGTATCGGTGAAACCCTTGAAGAAAGAGAAGGCGGAAAACTTGAAGAAGTTCTTTCTCGTCAAGTAACTGAAGGACTTAAATCTGTTAGTGCAGAACAAATGGCTAAGATTACTTTAGCTTATGAACCTGTATGGGCTATCGGTACTGGCAAGACTGCTTCTCCTGAAGATGCTGACGGTGCTCACGCATTGGTTAGAAGCTTAATTGAGAAACTTTTCAACAAAACTGTTGCAGAAGAGACAATTATACAGTATGGTGGGTCAGTAAAGGCTGCAAATGTAAAAGAATTAATGGCTAAAGAAAACATCGATGGCGCTCTAGTTGGCGGTGCATCTCTTTCAGTTGAAAATTTTCTTCCAATTGTATCTTTTGATAAGTAAAATATTTGGAGAAGATAAATGGGTACTTTAAGTATTGTTTTTACAGTATTATTTATAATTGTTAGCATATTATTAGTTTTTATGGTTGCAATTCAAGACGAACAAAGTGATGGATTGGGTGGTGTATTTGGTGGTGCTGCGCAAGCTTCATTCGGCTCTTATACAAGTAGTGTTGTAACAAAGGCAACTGCCATTCTTGGTGCTGCTTTTATGATTTTAGCTTTAAGTATAGCTTTGTTTAATCGAGCTCCATCTGAAGCTAGTCTTTTAGATTCAGTTAACACTAACCAAGTTCAGCAAAGTCAAACTTGGTGGGCTAATTCACCAGCTGAAGCAGTTGCTCCAGCAGTAGTTGAATAAAAGGTTATATAAAACTGAGAATTAATAGTCCGACCGCATAACCTGCGGTCGGTTTCTGTCTAAAGGAGACGATTTTATGAGAGTTTGTATTTTAATTGCGGCAAAAGGAAAAGATAATGCATCAATAAAAAAAATTGCAACAGCTCTTGCTAAAGGAATAGAAGAGCAGAATCATATTGTTGATATTATCGACATAAAATTAGAAGGTTCAAAAGTTATATCCTATTATGATTATTTAATAGTAGGATGTGAGGGAACAAATACATTTGGTGGAAAAATTCCTCAAAATGTTTCCACATTTCTTAAAAATTGTGGTAGTATTAGTGGGAAAAGATGTATGGGATTTGTAACCAAAGCAGGATTTAGATCTGTAAAAACTCTTCAAGCTTTAATGAAAGTTATGGAAAGTGAAGGCATGTATCTAAAGACTTCTGATGTTATAGATAAAGAAGCAATGGCAACTGCCGTTGGTAAAAGACTACACATCGAAATAAATTAAGTAATAAACAATCAGGAGTATTTTTAGAAATGCAAAAGTTTAAATTAAAGAGTTTATCTCTTATCGCGCTATGTGCTATTATGGCATCTCAATCACTTTTTGCTGTAGCTACCTTTGGTAAACCAGCAGCAATAGTTAAATTCAATGGACAGACTATGCCTGTTACAATGGATGAACTTAATAATCAGTATGAAAGTGTTAAATCCATTGCTCAACAGCAGGGACTTGATGAGAGTGCTGCAAAGAAACAAGTTCTTGAAGGAATAATAGATAACAAGTTATTTGCTGCCGCTGCAAAAAGAGATGGTATTGTTGCAGATAACTCCATAATTGATCAGTTATTTGCTCAGCAAAAGGTTTCTGTTGAACAATCTGCAGGAAAAAGTATTACGGAAGCTCAATACAAAGAAGTTATAATTCAAAGTGTTGGTTCTGTTGATGCGTACAGAGAATATCTTGCAACTCAGTGGGTACTTCAGCAGTACATTAGCAAGATGAAAGGTCAGGAAATTCAAAATGGAGTAACACCTCCAACTGATGAAGAAATTAGTAATTTCTATCGAGCTCAAAAAACAAAGTTCATTAATCCTGAAACTGTTAATATTGGACAAATATTCGTTCCTTTTAGGGATAATGATGAGAATTTAAAAACAGTAACTTTATTAAATGATGTTTCAAGAAAATTAAAAAATGGTTCACTTTCTTGGAAAGATGCTGTTAAAAAATATAGTAAATCTGGATCTACCTCTGTTGATGGTGATATTGGTTGGGTAACTCTTGATGATACTCAAAATGTTAAATCTATCATGGGACAAGATTTCTTTGATGCCGCATTCTCAACAACTGTTAATGGTACCTCTAGTGTAATAAAGAGCTCTACAGGTTATCATATTCTTTTTGTAAAAAAACATGTAGAAGCTAGGATGTTGGCATTAACTGATCCAATAAGTCCTGCAGATTCTTTGACTGTTAAACAATACATAAGCAATTCTCTTACACAGGCTAAAGGTTCAAAGGTATATAACAGTGCAATTATGGATCTTTCAGCTACATTAAGAGCACAAGCAACAATAACAAAATTGATCTAAATAAATAATATATTTATTTAAAATATTAGATAGCACACCTAAATTTCTTATTGAAAATTAGGTGGTGTTATTTTTTTAACATAAGCTAATTATTTTCCTTGAATGGGATTGTATGATTCCATGGGTTTTGTTATTATGGCTTTAAATAAATAAGTTATAAGTTTTTTGATTTTTAAGGATTAAGCATGAAGACAAGACACATAGCACGCGAATTAGTGTTGCAGGCATTGTATGAAATGGACGTTCGTGGTGAACTTTCACTGAGTAATTATAGACCCAACTATTTCCCATGTCTTAGTGATGAAGAAATGGACAAACTAGAAGATGAAGTTAAAATTTATGCAACATCAATACTTTTGGGAACTCTAGAATCCCTAGAAAAAGTAGATGCGTATATTTCTGAATTTTCAATTAATCGACCAATTGAGAGAATAAGTGTAGTAGATAGAAATATCCTACGTTTAAGCATCTACAGTTTGTTAATTAAGGATGTGCATCCACACGTTATAATAGATGAAGCAGTGAAATTATCACAAGAATTTTCTACCGAGGTTAATTATAAATTCATAAACGGAATACTTGATTCCTTCCAAAAAAAAGCTTTAATTTGAGGAGAATTTCAATTGATTATCATAAAAAGTGAAAAACAAATAGACGGCATCAGAACTAGCTGTCATTTATTAGCAGAACTACTGGACTTTTTGGAAAACGGATACCTTGAAGAGGGCATGAGCACTTGGGAAATAGACAAATATTGTCTAGCATACACAAAAAAAGTTGGTGGTATTCCTGCATTCCGTGATTATGGTGGTTTTCCAAATGCAGCTTGCATAAGCGTGAATGATGAAATCATCCATGGTGTTCCAAGCAAAAAAAGAATAATCAAGAATGGTGATCTTGTATCTGTTGATATGGGAATAAATCTTAATGGTTATTTTAGTGATAGTGCTAGAACAATTATTGTTGGTGGAAAGGGCAAACCTGAAGATGAAAAATTATGCAAGGTTACTCGAGAAGCTTTAATTCTTGGTTGTGAAGCAGCTGGTAAGAAAGGTGCACGGATTCATGATATCGGACGAGCAGTATATAATCATTGTAAAAAAGAGGGTTATGGAATTGTAAGAGACTATTGTGGGCATGGGGTTGGCCTTGATGTTCATGAAGAACCAGAGATTCCAAATTATGTGTCACATCTATCTCCAAATCTTAGACTTAGAACTGGAATGGTGATTGCAATTGAACCAATGATAAATCTTGGAACTTCAAAAATTGTTGATAATGATCCTAACGGTTGGACGGTAAAAACTGCCGATGGTAGAAAATCAGCTCACTTTGAACATACAATTGCTATTACAGAAAATGGAATGGAAATTTTAACAAAAATATAATATTAGTATTTAGTATTAGGAGTAATCATGGCTAAAGAATTTGTCAAAACAGATGATATCAGAGATGGAGCTTTAAAATTAGTTCATAAAATGTATAAAGAAGATGGTTTTGTACCCGATATCATTTACGCTTCCCTTCGTGGAGGAGCTTACATGGCAAATGTAATGAGTGAATACTACAAGATGGTAAGATTAAGAGAAGAAGGTCGCCCTGTGTTTTATGCAGCAGTTGTTGCAAGATCATACGGATACCTAAGATCTCAAACTAAAGTTATAGTTGATGGTTGGACTTACTCTCCTGAATATTTAAGATCAGGTGATAAAATCTTAATTGTTGATGATATCTTTGATACAGGTAAGACTGTTAATGCGTTAGCTGAAGTAATCATGGGAAAAGGTGTTCCTCGTGAAAACTTAAAAGTTGCTGTTTATGATTACAAATCTTTTGAATGTCCTGATAAAACTCCTCTTCCTGTACAACCTGATTACTATTGTAGAAAGCATGTTATTAAGCAAACTTCAGACGAAAGATGGATACATTATAACTGTCATGAATTTGTAGGACTTTCTAGTGAGGAAGTTGATTCCCAATTTGAAGATCCTGAGGTAAGAGCTATCTTGCATGAAGTTCGCGGTGACAACTAACCAACCAAATATATTTAATAAATGGAGTTCTCTTTAATTGAGAACTCTTTTTAGTCTAAAGAGATTGATAATAATAAAGGATACGTAATGGATAATAAATTTGATTTGAATCTTAGAGAGAATGTAATGCTTTTTCAAAAGAAAAGAGTAGAGCTTATCAATGAACTTCTAAAATTAGAAGGTTATGATGAACCTATGGATAAAACCCAAAAAATATATGATAAAGAATCTATAGAAAGTTCTGAAATTACATTTGTTAATTCAGTTTTAAATCTAAAGGAAGGTTGTAGATTGATAATTGAAAATCTCACTTCAGATATAACACTTGATTCATTAATTTCACTTAATAGAGAAATTGGACGTGATGATAGTTTTGATTGGGGTGTCATTCGAAATAGTAGATTGTTTTTGGATGGAACCTCTTTTGTACCACCAATTCCTGTTAAAGAAAATGTTGAAGCAAATTTAAAGGAACTATTAGAAATAGAAACTCCACTTGAAAGAGCAATAAATCTTTTGGTATATCTTTTAAAAGAAAATATTTTCTGGGGAAGAAATATTTCTCTTGCCTTTATTATTTCTAATAAGATAATGATAGAAAATGGGTGTGGTATGATAATGGTAAAAAGTAGCTATGCTAAAGAATTTAGAGTCTTATTAAAAGAATACCTCGAAGATGATTTAAAAAAGAATAAACTTATTGGTTTTATATATGATAATTTGATTGATGGTGAAAAAATCACTCACAGATAGCATAGATGCTTCAGTTATTAAATAACATTAAAAGATGTAAAAATGGCAGCCTAATAATTTAAAATGGTTTCTATGGGCTTTTTAAGAATTGCTACAATTATAAAATAGCAATAACTTGTTAATATCCTTGAAACAAAATGATAGATGGAGCATAAATTATAAATAATTTATGCTCCATCTATTGTCAATTCAATGGGTTGTTTTATTAGGCTTTATAGGTAACTACAAGACCTAATAACTAGCATCTGTTAATTTGCAATATTATTCCAAAGAAGTGTGCAATTGTAAAGGTTCTGCAATTTTGGAATCCACAGATTTTTAATATTTTAGTAACACGGTAAATGCAGGTGTTCTTATGAATGCCAAGATAATCAGCAATACCCTGAATTCGTCCATCTTCATGAAGATAGGCTTCCATGGTGTCATATATCCAAGACGATGTTTGAGAGTCGATTGTTTCAATGATATCTAAAACAAATGTTCTTGCAAGAGAATAACCATTATTAGAATAATCAACTAAAATAAGGTCATCAGGATTGTTTGCACAGTATATCTTCCTTTGATAAACACAGTCCTTAAAGGCTTGTGTTACCAGATATGATTGATAGAGAAGATTCTCTTGATTTAATTGATAGAGAAGATTCTCTTGATTTAATTGATAGCCCGATGCCAACTTTATTATTCTTATTCCGAGTTTGTCTTCACAATCTAGGATTGATTGCATGAAAGATGAAATATTACCACCAAAATCACTTTTTAAAAAAAAGTAGCCATCATTAATTTTTAATATTAAATCTCTTGTTGGATCTAGTATTCCAGCTTTAGTAAAGTTATTCATTAATGTTTTATAATTGAGATTGTCTTTGTGTGTATTGATTAAAATAGGAGTAATTGGTGAGAAGTATTCAATTCCCAGAAGTTTAGATAAATCCCAAAATTCACTGCTTGATATTTGTGAGTTACCAATAATTAATTCTGTTAACGCCTCTCTTATTTCTTTTTGTCTTTCATTTCTTTTTTCTTCAGTCGATCGTTCAAGAAAGAGATTGGTAGTTAAAGTCATCAATGTAGCTATCTGTCTTACTTCTTGTGGATTCCCACTTATTCCAATAACACCTACTACAGTACCATTTTTAATGATAGGAGTGCTGATTCCAGGAATACTTCCTTCATACCGGTGTGCGTCTTCTTCTGTAATTTCAACAATCTCTAGTTCACGAGCTGCATCAAATGCTCCTGCATGATACATACCAATTCTTTCATTATCACTGCTTGCAACAATGATACCTTTTGAATTGGTGATAATTAGTATATGTGGTTTTACAATGTCTGCTACAGCTTTCATAATTGTTGCAGAGGGCATTTCTATTTCTAATGGGTTCATCTTTTTATATCTCCAACTTATGTACTTGATTTTTACTTATAAAAAAGCAAATTTTAAATAGTAATCAACTCTCAATATACTTCTTATAAATATTAAACTTTATAAAAATTTTACCTTGTAATTGATTGGATTTTGCTTTAATTTTAGCTTTTCTTGTGTGTTATTTATAAATATCGTCAATAAAATAAATATAACAAATTTTAGTACATTTATCCATATATAATAGTTGGAATTGTAGTTTATTGTTGCTTATCAAATTTATCAAAAAATATAGTTGTACATATGTACAGTATATTGAATAAATTACTGCAGGTGTTTAACTACTAAAAAAATATGAAAAAAATAAAAGAGCCATAAATCAATATGGCTCTTTATTATAATTTTGTGAATTTTTTATTCTTATTTTACAAAACCATCATCAGTTACATGACTACCTGATTCTTCTGCTACTTTAGTGCTATCAATATAAATTGTGTAATAACCATTATTTATGGTTGCAACCCAATATTTATCAATATCTGAGGTATCAGTGCTAATATATTGTATGTATATAATATCTGATGCATTGTTTAGTGTAGTAGCATATGCAAC
>CAYWGU010000087.1:0-11336 GCA_964457975.1 uncultured Spirochaetaceae bacterium
AGATTGGAGATAAAATACAAGGACTGTTGAACATATATGATTGTGAAAATAATGATAAAAGCCACCTAGCTTTTATTGCTATAAGCTAGGTGATAATATTCAGTCTATTTTAGCACAATATACCGAATTGGATGTCGATAAAACATAAGATTTTTCACTAGCAACTACTAGGACCTCTCCTTTAATAAAAGGTACATCCTCACCTTCTATCTGGATTTTTGTATCCATGCTGTTATTAAGCAAGATCTCAATTGAATCTGTTTTAACAGAAAATGTCCCATTTTCCATAACTGCAAGTGTAAATTCTTCAGTAGGAGTCTCAACAATAACTCTATTATAGATGTCTTTGTGCTTTGTAGCTAATTCCAACTTTTCGCCTTTGACAACCATAACCTTGATTAACTCATCGACATCCATCTTTTTATGTGTCAGACCACCACGAAGTACATTATCTGAAGCACTCATCAATTCAATTCCATTGCCAAGAACATAAGCATGCAGCATACAAGGTTCAAGGAATAAGGCATCTCCTTTTCTTAAATGAGCTATATTTAAAATCAATGGACAAAATAGACCAGGATCTTTTGGATATTCTTCATAGCTACGAATTATAATTTCTTCTTTGGACAAGAAATTTTCATTTATTTCCTCTGGCGCTTTTACATTTTTCATCAATTCCTTGATTAATAATTTAAGATAATCAGCATCCATTCTGTAGATGGTTTCAAAAATAAATGATAGCTTTTCATTTTCACTTATTTCTGCATTCCCCTCTACTGCACTAAGATATTTGATGTAACCATTTGGAATCATCCTTTTTAGATTTTTTACAGCCTCTTTGTATGGAATAAAACCACACATAGCCGTTAAAGGTGTTAATGCATAAATTACCTCGGCCTTTCTGCTATCGTCTTTGTAATTCCAAAGATTTTTAGGATTTTCCAATCTATAATTTTCTTCTGCTGCCCAACCCTTCTTTGCAATTTCTGCAGTAGGATGGCATTGAATTGATAATGGCTTGTCAATTGCCAATACCTTAAATAATAAGGGAAGATATGATCCATATTTATTAAGATGCTTTTGACCAAGAAATTCTTGATTCTCCTCCAAGAAAGTAGAGAACAAACTACCATCTTCCAAAGTTGCAGGAGCACCACTGTGTGTGCCCATCCATAATTCAGCTTTTGGCTTTTTATCCTGTTCTACATTTAATAATGATGGAATAAAGGTACTATTGCCCCAATCATATTCCTGCACTTTTGGTTGAATCTTAATATAATTTTTCATAAATTCTTTATCTCCTATATTAAAAATATCACAAACAAGAACAAAAAAAAATAGGATTGCATAAAAACAAATCCTATTTCATTCGAGTAATATATTATTTAAATTTTCTTGGCAGAATTATCATTGCTACAATGAAACAAGCTAATGAGACCAACCAAGTAACCAAAATATTCATTTCACATATACCACCGGCCAAGTAACCAATAAGGGCACAGGTTGCAACAGTAAAGGCATATGGTATTTGAGTACTTACATGCTCTAGGTGAGGGCAACCAGCTCCTGTAGAGGATAAAATTGTAGTATCACTGATAGGTGATGCATGGTCCCCAAATACTGCTCCACCAAGTACTGCACTGATAGCAAATAGACAGCTATTTAATACATGAGTAGCATCTACTGCCATTGCATTGCTCAAGCCTACAATAATAGGCATTACAATTGGAATCATAATAGCAAAGGTGCCCCACGAAGTGCCTGTTGAGAAGGCAATCAATGCAGATAATGCAAAAACAATTACAGGAACCAAAGCTAGAGGAAATCCGCCATTAACTACCACTTCTGATAAATAAGAAGCAAGACCAAGTCCACCATCTTCTGGAGCATATTTAATAATGCCACCTATTGTCCAAGCCATTGTTAATATAATTAAAGCTGGAACCATGCTCTTGATACCTTCAACAAGTGAATCACTTGCAGTTTTGATATTGAATAGTTTTCTTAATACATAATACAAATAAGTAATTGAGATTGTTATAATTACAGCATAGAAAAGAGCTGCTGATGCATCAGTATTATTGAATGCCTCACCAAGACTTATTGTTGCCATTGATTGAGCCAAGGTTTTAATGCTTTCTCCATCAATAGACGACAACCAGGTTGTCATTGGAAATAATATTACAGCTGATATAATTAATAGAATAATAGGAAAAAGCATATCAATTGGTTTTGCTTTAGCAGCTAATTCATCACCTTCAAGCCGAATTTCACCTGGAGCTGGACCAAAATCTTCATTAAATAACTTTCCAGTTTCTTTTGCATATTCAACACTTTTCTTCATAGCTCCAAAATCGCGACCCGTAATTATAATTGTCCCAACCATTATTAGTGTTAAAATTGCATAAATGTTATAAGGAACTCCTTTCATAAAAAATGAAAATTCTGACATTCCTAAGGATGAAAATCCTTCTGACCCCTTTATTAAACTCATTACTGTAATAACCCATGAGGATATAGGAACAAGTATGCATACAGGTGCTGCAGTTGAGTCCAAAATATATGCAAGCTTTGCTCTTGAAACACCATATTTATCTGTAATAGGCCTCATAACAGTTCCTACTGCTAGAGAATTGAAATAATCATCAATAAAAATAATAATACCACAAAACCAAGTCATCAATAAGCTTGTTCTTTTTGTGTGTAATTTTGTTGCTGCCCAGTTACCAAAAGATCTGGCACTTCCAGTCCTACTTAGCATACCTACAAGACCACCAAGCAAGGCACAGAATAAAAGTATTCTAATGTTCCAACCATCTGAAAGTGAATCCGCTAACATGTCTGTTAAGCTTAATATTGCCATTACTGGATTTCCACCAGCTACTATCAATGAACCTGAAAAGATTCCTAAGAATAACGCTACTATTACGTCTTTTGTTACAAATGCTAAAACAATTGTAAGTAATGGAGGAATAAGACCCCATGCTCCTAAATTTGCCATAAATCAACCCTTTTTTATATGATGGTTGAAATATACCATATGTTTTATAACAATGTTAATACCAATAAGCACAAAATGTATAATATTTTTATATAATGTTATTATTTTAACAATTAACATTATTTGCCCAGTTTTATATAAAAAAACAGGCCATATGAACTTCTAATTCATACAGTCTGTTAATATAAATACAAATCAATAATTACTATTTAGCACTTAACAATGATACCCTAATTGATAGTGCATCAGATGGAGTATCTCCAAGTGCTGTTCCAAACTCCTTGAAATAATAGGCAGCATCGATATGGAATATATAAGGGATATCAAATCCTACACCAATACTCTTATAACCAGAACTTAGACCAGCTCTTACATCAATTAAATTAACCAATGAAACTTGAACACCAATAGAAGATGCTTCTAGGAGATTCATGAAAAAATCGCTATCATCTGCATCTTTGAACAACTTATTGGTTGCTACAAGATCATATGCAATAACAGGTTTTATGAACCCAAATTCAGGAGCCCAAGTTAGACCCATATCAAGTTGCCAATCATTTGACACTGTGAATTTGCTGAGATCGCTTGGTGCTGTATTGATTTGATATTCAAGCTCAATCTCATCAGCATCCGGGGTAGCAGACAACTCATAAGTTGCTGTCATTTGTCCAATAAGAGCAGTTAGAGTTGGATCATAATTCATATAATTATCAACATTATAATATGTTGTAAAATTAAATGTATCATTTATATTTCTTACTACAGCACTATATGTTAAAGCAAATGGCAAATTAACATTTACACCCAATGTGATTGGAATTGAATAACCAGCACATACAGGAATCTGCTGTGTTAATGATTCAGTGGTAAAGTCTTCAACCAAACTTAATGCTTGTGTTGCACCCATTCCTTGAGAATAAACTCTATAGTTAAATGCTACCAAGCCACCCAAATCAATTGAAATGCTATCACTAATTGGAATATTAAATCCAAGTCCAGCTGATACTACAATATCCAATTGATCAATATAAGATGCAGTAGAAGAACCAAGACCAAAGTTATTAGATCTTACCTTATCTTGAATATCAAGATTTAAACCTACATTCCTAAATTTTATCCCAGTTCTTACATTTGCTGTTGCTATCTCACCATAACCTGGATTTATTGAATTTAACATTAGACCAATCAAATCACCAGATATATCAGCAATATCCTCACCATCTTGAATTCTTTGAGATAATTCAAAAATACCCTCATTTGGAGTTCCATCACCATCTGGGTCTGGAGAAACCAACTTTTGAACATTATTAATAGTCATTGTTATTGTTGGAGTTAATAGCTTAAATCCATCTTTTGTTATATTTGCTGGATTGTATAGATAGCTATCATAAAAACCTACAACACCTAATCCAGCCCCACCCATGGCAGCTCTATGACTACTAAATACTTCATAACTATCTGATGCGAATAAATAATTCTCACCAGATAAAGGACTTGCGGCATCATAAGTTGCTGGTAAAGCTACTAACAACGTTGAAGTACTTGCTAAAAGTAATGCCCCTGTTAAAATAATCTTATATATTTTTTTCATTTATTTATTGTACCTCTATTTTTATAAATCTAAATCTAAATCTTCTAATGCTTCTTTAGCTTCGTCAAACTTCTCTGCAAGTACACCCAAACCACCTTCAGTATTTAAGTGTATTTGTATGCAGTTATCAATGAAATTTTCCAATTCAACAATATGACCGTCTGTTACAGTGAATAAATTTTCAAGTAGAGTAATTGGATCGAAATCAGGACCATCTTGGAATTTTACAATAATAGGATCTACAGTGCCCTCTGCATCTTCATAGAATAGGGATACATCAATGTTACCTGAACCAAAAATAGCATCCAATTCTGCTGTATGATTAGCAAGATATGCATCCATGAGAGCTTTCACTGTATAAGATGATGTAGGTGTTATATCATTATAAGCATCTGTAAATACAATCAAACTCTGATCAATATTATCAAGCAAGAAGGATAATGAATAATTAATCAATCCATCAAGGCCTGCTAAGGTTTCTGAGGAAAGTTCTCCTCTTAATGGGGAATCTTCATCTTCACCTGCTAAATACGATATTGATAAATAGGCAGCAATAACTTGAGAAGTAATCTCATTGCTTATCTCATTTGCATCGTTTAGACTCGCATCATAAACGTATGTATCTTCAACTTTTTTTATACCAATATATGAAGTCAAAATAGTTTGAATTGCTAATCTGTTTTCTTCAACAATGTTATTTATTGTGTCTATGGCCTCATCTTTTGCAGCTTTACTTCCAGATTTAGCAGCCTTATCTGCATCATTTATAGCGTTAATAAGAGAACCTATATTAAAATCTTTCAATAAATCACCATTGTTACCATTCAAGTTGGCAACAGCAATAGCTGCTTCTGCATCTACAAGAATTTTTGCTAACTTAGCTAAAACCAGTGGGTCATCTACAGCATTCCCTATGTTAATATCAACTAAATCATTACCATTCTCATCTTGTACAAAAGATTTAATTGCATCAGACAAAGTAGTTACAATGTTATATATTAATTTAACTCTTAAAATTTCTTCTTTTGTTGGATTATCAGAAAGAGTTGGAGTACTAAGAGCTCTTATCAAAGCTAACATTTTTGAAACTATTGTCTCCCCTGTCTCTCCAGATAAAGGAGTATCACCTGAAAAAGTTATGGAATCAAATTTACTTTCTAAAGTTTTTGCTATATTTTCGATAGCAACAATTGCGTTGTATGCTGCTAAAAGTTTTAAAGGATCTTGCTCTTCTTCCTTCAATAAAGCTTTAATTTTATTTTTTTTAGTGTCATTTCGTGTGGAATATTGGGCTGCTAATTCCCTTTTTTCGTCCTCAGTACTTTCTTCAAACATTGGGATACGCATTGTTCCATCAGCATTTACAACACCTATAATTTTTTTATTTGTTCCTCGATTAGCGATTAGCAAAAGTCTGACATTTGCCAATGCATCATCACCTGAGATAGCTTTATAAGAAATTGCTATAACATTTAATGGGAAAGTTGGATTTTCTAGTCCTTTAAATGCGTCCGGTACTGGAACAGTTGTTATTTTTTCAAGTATTACTTTTTCTTTTTCAATACCACTTGTTAAGCCCGTTCCATCACCTTGGGATGTTGCACCAACAAGATCACCATCAGAATTTGTGCCACCAGCTGAATCTCCATAATCAGAATTTACTTCATCAACGGCAACTGAATCTCCACTTGCATCTACTTCAATCTCTTCAGTACTGTGGCGTTTTCAGTTGCTTCTTCAGCACCTGAACTTGATTCACCAGGAAGTTCCAAACCTAGGGTGTCAGAATAAACATTTCCACTCATAGCACCAAAGAAGCCAGAATATGCATCTTGACTACATCCCGATAATATTAGTGCGGTTGTAATAGCTAGAACCAGTAGTCCCAACTTATTTCTCTTAATCATAAATTGATCTCCTCTCGCATAAGCGAAATTGATAATAGTTTTTAAGCCAAATTTTCTTAGAACACGTATACCTATATATTATATAACACCTCAACTCAAAAACAAACATAAATTTGTTATATAACCAATAATAATTAACATAATTTGAGTTAGAAACTGTATATGAAAATTTAAATAGGTAAAATAAGTGCATTTATTAAAAAGGTCCTTTTTTTATTTCATACAGTTAAACCAGAGCATATTAAAATAGATTCATAATATTTTACTTTTTTATCGTTTCCTCGCTAAAGAATCTAAAATTTATTACCTACCCAATAAGAACTCATCTAAAAACATACTAGAATTCTAACTGCTCACCTTGATAAAAATCAAACTATAAATTATTGCATATTCAATTAAATATAACGGATATAAAGTCCATATAAAGAAAATTTTAAACATGTATTTAGAGAGTAAATTTAAGAAAAACGTAACCTTTTTTTCGATTTATTTGTGCTTGATTCAATTTTGTAGTTAACAAGAATAAAACCTTTTCAAGATATTATAAAGAAGCATACAATCTTAACAAAAGTTTAAAAATTACTAGAAAAAACCAAGATTGATAAAATCTAAGTTGGCAAATCCATAGCATCTGAAGTGAAAAGTTATCAAAGTAATATATTATTTATGAAAACGTCTAGCAACAAGCTTTTCATCTAATGCTAACAGCAAATCATAGTAACAAAAAAGCAATTACCATTTTAGTTGATAATTGCTCTTGTTAATTTTATTAAAAATATTTTATCTTAATCGTTTCTAAATTCAATAGTGTATTTTTCTCATTATCTATATACATTGCATCTATTCTTTCTTTGTAGAATTCGATTGTCTTATACCTAACCAATTTCATAGTTGAGTTTACAAGCCCATCATCCTCACCAAAAGGTTTTTCTATGATTGCAAATTTATGAGGAATCCAAATATTATTTACACCTGTTGCTAAAGGTTCATAGCTCTTTAATTTTTCGGTTATTGCAGACAAAGCTTCTTCTGGAGTTTTGCAGTTTTTATCTGCGATTAATTGCTTTACAAGATCATCCTGCAAAGTAACCAAACTCGTTGTAAAGATCTGATGATCATTGTAAATCAATAATTGATTTATAATATCAACACTGTTGTACATGATTTCTTCTACTTCTTCTGGAGAGTATTTCTCACCTTCTTTATTTATGAGCAAGGCTTTTTCACGTCCTGTAACAACAAGAAATTCATCCTCATCATAGTATCCAAGGTCTCCTGTCCAAAGCCATCCATCTATAAGGACCTCTGCGGTAGCTTTAGGGTTTTTAAAGTATCCCTTCATGACATTTTCACCTTGAATTACAATCTCACCTCTTTGTCCAACCTTAGCCTCGGTATCATGATCTATCATGATTTTGCACTTAACAGATGGAGCTACTGTGCCACTTGTACCAAACTTAACCATTTTAGGACTATTGCTGCTTATTATAGGAGCTGCTTCAGTTAATCCATATCCTTGATAAATAGGTAATCCAATTGCAGCAAAAAAGCGTTGTTGCTTTGCTTCAAGCAATGCACCACCACCTACACAGTATCTAAATCTATTACCAAAAACTTCTCTAAGTTTTGGGAACACCAATCTATTTGCTACTGAATAAGGAATTGCTGTTTTAAATCTAACCCAACCATTTCCTTTGTGAAAGCCATCACCATTACGTGCAATTCCAGCTTTCATACCATGATTGAATATCTTCTCTCCAATACCACCTGTTTTGACAATACCTTGGTTCATTTTTTTCATGAAGCTACCTGTAATGGAAGGTACTGTCATCATGAATATTGGATTTACTTCTTTTAAGTTATTAGGAAAGTTCCTGATGATTGAAGCATTGGTTTTACCTGCATCTACAAAGTGCAATGTAATACCTCTTAAAAATGAGGTATAGATACCAACGGTATGTGCGAAGGAATGATCAACTGGAAGGACAACCAGTGTTTCAAATTCTGCATCGGGTAATTCAAATATTTTTACTGCATCATGTGAATTTACCCAATAATTTAGATGTGTTAACATGATACCTTTAGGATTACCTGTTGTACCACTTGTATAACATATATTAATTACATCATCTTGATTGATTTCTTTTTCTAACGAAGATATTAATTCAGGTTGTTTTTTAAGAATCTTATAACCTTCATTTATTAAATTATCATAAAGAAGATAATTCTCTCCTTCTATCCATTTGTTTTCTTTTGCAACTTCTTCAATAAAACCATCAAATTTATCTAAATATAAAATTTTTACAGGATGATCAAAAAACTTAACGGCACTTTCTACTTTTTGGAAGGTATTATGAGATGCAACAATAATTGATGATTCACTGTGATTTACTCTAAATCCTATTTCTTCAGCAGTTAATTTAATTGATAGGGGAACACTTATGCCACGTGCTTTAATTACTCCCAGTTCAACATTAACCCATTCTGTACTGCCTTCAGCAAGAATAGAAACTTTATCGTCAACAGAAAAGCCATGAATGACAAGAGTAGCAGCAATAGCATCAGTTATAATATCACATTGTGAATAAGAACAACCTACCCATTTTCCATCAATCTTCTTTGTTGTATATGATCGATTGGGATACCTCTTTGCTGCATCGTGAAGCATTGTAATAATTGTCTTTTCCATAATAAAAAACTTCCTAATTAAATAATGATAAATTTAAGATTAAAAGATAAAATACAGTTAATCAAGACAAATATTCAAAATTTGTCAAAAAAAACTGTATTTAAAAATTTGCCAATATTAATTGGACTTTTTATGTATTATTTTGTTAATTTCCTTCTAACAAAGAAGGATCTCTTTTTCCCCAAGAAGAAATTGAGAAGACAATATCGTCACTGCTAATAAAGGCTTCTGCATATTCAGCAATTGTTCCATCAGGGAATTCTGATATTCTTCTAAGTTTTGCATGTGCGGATGTAATTGATAGATTTAGCATTCTTGCTTCTTCAATTGTTGGATTAACAGGAATTAACATTGATTGAACTTTAACAACAGGTTGACCAGCAACCTCACTGATTAAGGAGAGACTATTGATGTGATGAACATCTTTAGAAATTAAAGCACTACCGAGTTCAACCCTATAATAAGTATTAACAATTGCCTCAGGTACATTATCTCTAAACCGTAACCTTTTAATAAAAAAGACCTCATTCTCACCTTTATGTAATTTTAATACCATTGATATATTTGATGTTGCAACGATTTTTTTAGCTTCTAAAACTTCATAAATAATTGTATTTTCCACACCAACGTCATATTGTTGATCTAATACATCCTTTATGCTTGCTCTAACAAAGGTGCCTTTGCCCTGTATTTTATAAACTAAAGTTTGATCTTCAAGCTCTTTTAAAGCTCTTCGAACTGTGATACGAGAAACTTGATACATTTCACATAATTGCGACTCTGAGGGAATAAGCATTCCTTCGTACCATGCACCTGAAATAATTTTGTCTTGAATTGAATTGTACAATATTCTATGTTTAAACATAATTGCTCCGTTATTATATATATTTTCCTATTTGTAAGTTACAAAACTATCGGTTAAAATACAAGGATAATAATAACAAGTTAGTAATAAATATAATATTTTTTAAAACTACCACTTTACAAATTACTATACAAAAAAATGAAATATTGCATATATTTGATACTTTTTTGATAATATTTAAACTAATAGCTATACGTTTATATAGTAATATAAACTTTATGCTTCCTCTTAATACAAATTTATTTGATAAGTAAATGAAGTGCACAAATAATTGGAAAAATTATATACCTAACAATTTAATAATATCGTCAATGGTTGTTAATTTTTTCTAAAAACTAAGGGATACTTCAATTTATGAAATTAATAAAAATGTCACCCTGGTGATAAAATTCCTTATAAGAAAACTAGTAAGTGTAATGAATAAGTCTAAAACAATCAGCAACTACTATTAAAAAAGTTAAATTATTGTGTCTTAAGATATTTTGTAGCTTTTTGATAGCTCATTAAAATCCCCTACTTATTTAATAATCTCCATTTTTTACAAGATCATAATAAACAAATAGAGGATATAAGCTAAGGAACCATAATTAATAAAAATATTAAATTACTAATGATGGTGCTGCATAAACACGAGTTGCCAGTTCTTGATCAAGCATGTATATACCTTTTGATTCAATACCAATCAATTCAGCCTTTTTAATTATAATACTTACATTGGTTTCTTCTTCACCTTGCTCTTTTATAAACCAATCTAAAAACTGAGTTACACGATAATCCTTTGAGTCAATAGCTGTCGCATAAATATTATTAATTGAAGCTGTTATATACTTTTCATGTGCAAGTCCATTCTTAAGAACTTCCAACTCATTTTCCCAACTGTTTTCAGGCTTTTTGATTGCTTCATAGGTTAATTGTTCATCATTATTCTGCAGGAACTTTACCATCAACATTGCATGATCTCGTTCCTCTTGTGCTTGAACTTGATACCAATTTGCAAATCCGCTTAAGCCGCGACCTTCAAAATAATTAGCGAAACTTAAATACAAATATGCTGAAAAAAATTCTTTATTTACTTGCTCATTTAGCAAGGTTACTACTTTTGTGTCCATTATTTTTCTCCTAATTCATTCTAAATCGTAATTTATTTATTGCCATCTAGTATTAATAAGTATAACACCAAAAACAAATAAATCAAATGTAAATTGAATCAACAAACTTTTATAATGAGTTAGTTAATTGAATAGGTAAATGCATTTCATGAAATTAAATATCTACCATTTAGT
>CAYWGU010000088.1:0-11227 GCA_964457975.1 uncultured Spirochaetaceae bacterium
ATTTTGATACGTTTTTTTTATCTTTATAGTAATGAATGATCCATTTGACTCATTGGCTGACTATTTACCCATAAAAAAGAATATTATTTGGAATTAAAAATTTTTTATGAAGGTTTTTAATAAATATATTAATATAATAAATTAAGTTAATTCTTATTAAGGTATGCAATTAAAGCCTTTCATTATAGCTCATTGGAAAGTTGGCGCATAAAGTGCAATGTAGTTTATACAATCAATGAAATGATTGATAAATAAAAATATGTTCATTAGGAGGAAAATATTATGTATAATGATTTTAATTCACTATTTGATAATTTTTTTGATGTATTTAGCAGCACAAACTCAACTCGCATACCACCTGTTGATGTGGTAGAAGATTCGAATGGATACTCCATTGATGTGGAAGTTCCAGGATATGATAAGGTAGATGTAGATCTTAAGATTGAAAATCATTCAATTACAATTCAAACCTCTGATGGTTTCAATAAGAAAGTAGCAATAGACAAGGCAGAGACTGAATATCTTATTAATGAAATTCACCTAAAGAATGCATTCAAGAGATCTTTTTCTTTACCAAAGGATATCGATGAGACTCAGATCAAGGCTCAGTTTAGCAATGGTGTTCTTGGAATTAGAATTCCAAAGTTAAAGAGAGTTTAGCAAAGACAATCGAAATTACGGATAGATAATAAAATAATTTAACATCAGCTTTCTTGAAGTTTATGAAAATTAATGAATAAGGACCAGTGTAATAACTGGTCCTTTGTTGCCTCTATATAATCAATCAATAATGTTGTATTCTTTTTAACAAATAAAATGGTGAGGTATAGCATGAGAGAAATGAGAAAGATTAAAAGAAAACTTGGTGATGAAGAATCCTATAAGTTGTTGAAGGATTTAAAGGTTGTAACCATCTCCATGTATGATGAGTTTGAAAAGGTTCCTTATGCGGTAACAATAAATTCTATTGTTGTAGATCATACAATCTATATTCATTGTGCTAACGAAGGTAGAAAGATAGATGTGTTGAAAAATAATAACAGTGTTTGTATCACCGCCTTATGTGATTCTAAGATTATTGAAAAGCAATTCACCACGTCCTATGAATCACTTGTGATTTATTCTCATGCACGTTTTATTGAAGATAAGAATGATAAATATAATGTTTTACATAAACTATGTGAAAATCTGACACCCTCCAACAATGAAAATTCTATAAAAAAAATTATTTTGGCAGAGCTTGAAAATACAACAATTATTGCTTTTGATGTTGAATCTATAAGTGGAAAAGGCTCTTGTAGAGAGAAATTAGACAAGTAATTTATTATATTTTTTTAAAGAAATTTTGATAACCTTTTAGCTTGCATAAATAAAAAAATCAAGTAGTTATAAGTTGTCTAAGAGCACCTATTGTTCAAAGTTAATTATAAACAATGATAAATAAATTGGTATAAAATATAAAAAAGTTTATTAATATTGAATATAGCAAGTATTAAATTTGATTTGTGAATAATTTAACAAAAATCGTATATTTTCACTCGTTTTTATCTATAAATTTAGTATATTAGTATGGTACATTAAGATACGGAATATATTATATTTTAATAGCAAGGAGAAAAACGTGAATAAGATTATATATAAAGAACAGCTATCAGCTGATATTTACAAAATGATTATTGAAGCACCTCTTATTGCTGAGGCTCGTAAGCCGGGACAATTTATTATCCTCCAAACTGGTGGAGACTATAATGAAAGAATTCCTCTTACAATCGCTGATGCAGATGAAGAGAAGGGTACAATAACATTAATAATACAAGCAGTTGGTCAAACTACAATTGAATTGACAAATAAAAAAGTGGGAGAATTTATTGATAACGTATTGGGTCCTTTAGGTAATCCTACAGAACTCAAAAACTATGGTAAGGTTCTTTGTGTTGGTGGTGGTATTGGTGTGGCGCCAATGTATCCTATTGCTAAAGCATTGCATGAAATGGGTAATGAAGTAAAAATTATCATGGGTGCAAGAAATAAAGATCTTTTTGTTATGCTGGATGAAATGAAAGCAGTAGCAGATGAATTTATTCTTACAACAGACGATGGATCTATTGGACGCAAAGGTCTTGTAACAGAACCATTAAAAGAGTTGTGTGAAGAATGGAAACCAGATGTAGTATTTACAATTGGACCACCTATTATGATGAAATTTTGTGCATTAACAACCAAGCCTTTTGGTATTTTAACATATGCTTCTTTAAACACCATTATGGTTGATGGTACAGGTATGTGTGGTGGTTGTCGTGTTTCAATTGGTGATGAAACTAAGTTTGTTTGCGTTGATGGTCCTGAATTTGATGCACATAAAGTTGACTGGAATAACATGTTAACAAGACTTGGTACTTATAAAGATATAGAGCAAGAGAACAAACATCAATGTATTTGTGGTTTGAATCCAGAGAGTGAGGCTTAATGATGCATGCTACAAGAGAAGAATTAGATAAGAAAGCAATAGATATACTTAACCAATATGAAGGTGTTAAACTTACTGCTAAAATGAGAGCTGATATTCCTGTTCAAGAAATGCCTGCTCAAGATCCAATGGTAAGAATTACAAACATGGAAGAAGTTAATACTGGTTATACTGAATCTCAAGTAAAAGTAGAGGCTATGAGATGCTTACAATGTAAGAACAAACCTTGCATACAAGGTTGTCCTGTTGGTATCGACATTCCTGCATTTATTGCTAAAGCTGCTGAAGGCGATTTTGCTGGTGCAAATGCAGTCATCAAAGAAAGCAGTCTTCTTCCATCTATTTGTGGTCGTGTATGTCCTCAAGAAAGCCAATGTCAATTGACATGTACTGTTGGTAAGATGCAGAAAGATGTTAATAAAGCAGTTTCAATCGGTAGAATTGAAAGATATGTTGCTGATTATTCACGAGAAAATAATTGTGATGTAACACCAGAACTTGCAAAATCAACTTCGAAAAAAGTTGCTATTGTTGGTACAGGTCCTTCCTCAGTCTCTGCTGCAGCTGATTTAAGAAAGGCTGGTCATGCTGTAGTTATGTTTGAAGCACTTCATAAAGCTGGTGGCGTTTTGGTTTATGGTATTCCTGAATTCCGTCTTCCAAAGAAATTGGTTCAACATGAAATAGATAACCTAAAGAAAATGGGTGTTGAAATTAATCTTAACTACTTGGTAGGTAAAACAAGAACAATTGAAACCTTGATGATTAAAGATGGTTTTGATGCAGTATTTGTTGGTTCTGGAGCAGGTCTTCCTAAGTTCATGAATATTTCAGGTGAAAACCTAATTGGTGTATTTTCTGCTAATGAATTCTTAACTCGTAGTAACTTAATGAAAGCTTACAATCAAAATAAGAGTGAAACTCCATTATGGAAGAGCGAACGAGTGGCTATCTTCGGTGGTGGTAACGTAGCTATGGATGCTGCAAGAACTGCTAAGAGATTGGGTGCTAAAGATGTAACCGTTATTTACAGAAGAACTGAAGTAGAACTACCTGCTCGTAAAGAGGAAGTAGGACATGCTAAAGAAGAAGGAATTAACTTCTTAATGCTCAATCAACCACATGATATTATTGGAAACGATAAAGGCCATGTAACTGGCGTTAAAGTAATTACCTGTGAATTGGGTGAACCTGATGCATCTGGTAGAAGACGTCCAGTTGAAATTGAAGGTACCGAACAGGTACTTGATTTTGATACTGTAGTAGTTTCTATTGGTAACAGCTCAAACCCTCTAATTAAGCAGACAACACCTGGCATTGATACAAACAAAAGAGGAAACTTTATTGTTAATGAAGATACTTTAGAAACATCCGTTCCTGGCGTATTTGCAGGTGGTGATATTGTTCTTGGTGCTGCAACAGTTATTCTTGCAATGGGGCAAGGAAGACAGGCTGCAAAAGCAATAAATGAATATTTAGCTACTAAATAATAAGTGGCTTATTTTTACTATATATTAAGAAAACCATTCAGTAAGAAATTACAGGATGGTTTTTACTTGCTTTAAATAATTTTTATTTATATACTTAATTATAATGGATAGAGAAAATAGTAAAAACTTTGAAGGTTTTTCAGTTTGCCATCTAGATGCTACTGAGAAATTTGCCGCAATTGATGATGTAATTGACGGCTGTAAAATATTTGATGAATTAGAAGACAATAAGGAACGTTTTAGACGAGCGGTCCACCGTCGTGAAATCATCGAAACTACAGGAATAGGTCATGGAGTTGCTATTGCTCATGGCAAATTGACCTGCATAGATGATGTGAGAGTTGGTCTTGGAATCAGCGATGAGGGAATCGATTACAATTCGAAAGATGGCAAACCGGTACACCTATTATTTGTCATATCTTCCTCACCCTTTACACAAATTAATTATCTAAGGGCCTTGGCATCAATACTCAAAAGTGTCCATGATAAGGATCTTAGGAATGAAGTATCGCACTTATTCTGCAAAGATTTTAAGGGCACCTCCTGTGATGTCTTTTTACAAATGCTAGCACAACAAAACTTTAGCAAATAATATTTATTTGGTTGAATTTCAAGGCATGGTGGCTATTGTTATTTAGTCAAAAGTAATTTATAATTATTGTAACTGATGACACAATTAACCAATTAAAGGAGAATAAGTTGAAAAAGTTTAAATTAGCTTTAATAATATTTGCACTATTTATTATAAGCTCAAGCATATTTGCTTCAAGCATTACACCTTCTATAATTATTAATGGAGTTTTACCAGAGAAAGATGATATATTTTTAATAAAATATGGTGTAGCTTCCTCATTGGATTTGGATAGTGGTTATCTTAATATTTCTGATACAGACTTTGTTGATAATACAGAGACCGATGATTTTTTAATTTATGTTGGAAATTACACTGCAGACAAGGAAGTTCATACTCTTAGATTCAGCACTGTTGGATTCAAAAAGATAGATAATGGTAGTCCTTTAATTAATAATAATTTTACTTTTGATTCAGGTACAATACCCTTAATTAACAAAATATATATTAGCTTTACAAATGAAGATATATCTAATTTAAGCATGTCCTTAGTTGATAACTCCATGCATTTAATTAAAGGTAATACCGTTTCAAACTCATTGACAGTTGATTCCTCTGCCTCTTATATTGAAGCAGGAGAACCAGGTTACACCTTAAAGTTTTCTTGGGAAAGTGAGAGCGATACCGGCGTAAAAGTACCTGCAGGTGATTATGTGGCGCAAATTACCGTAGAATATATTAATCAAAATTAATTAGAAGAAATAACAAAATCTAATAATACATCCTCACCATCAGTTGGAAGAGAGTCAAATAATACATGCTTTCGACAAATTCCCATTTTCACGATATCTTTTTTGTTGCTAAGAAATTTATCATAATATCCTTTTCCATGGCCTAATCTTGTTTTGTCTTTAGCTAAAGCTAAATTTGGAACAATCATAAGGCAATCATCAAATACAGTCAGGCCTTCATTTGATTTTGGCTCAGAAATTTCATATTTATTTACATTTAGATTATTTATCCAATCGTTATCAAGTCTTATAAAATTCATCTTACCATCTATGATTTTAGGAAGAGCTACAATCTTGTTATCTTTGATGCTTTGATTGATCAAAGCAATTGTATTTACTTCATTATTTAATGGATAATAAATTAGAATCATCTTACACTTTTTGTATTCTGTGGAATTTAACACCTTGTTGATAATTTCATCATCTTCCTTTGTGAAATTTTTATCCTTTAATTCTATATTGTATGAGTTGATTTTCTTTCTCATTTTTCTTTTTTGTTGTTTTACCAACGTATTAATAATCAAAGTATCGTTCCTCCTACTGCAATTGATAATACTGTTACAAGTAATACTATATCATGAGGATGATATTTCATAGCAGGACGTTCCATAGATGCATCAAAACCCCTGCTATCAAGGGCATATGCCATCTCATCAATGTTTTCAAGTAATAGGTCCATGATGTTATAAACATACCCTGTCATCGATTTTAATGGGTGTCGTGATGAATTCTCACCTCTAGAAACTCTTGCCTCTTTTATAGCTGCAGTTGTATCAAATATTAAAGGTAGAATTGATAGTGTTAATTCAATTTGACTTGCAATATGCCATCCATTTACAAAAGGAATGTGATTAAGAGCTCTTCCAAGTGCTCTAGCAAGATCTCCAGGATCTGTTGAATCGGCAAGCAGAAGAGAAGCATATACTGCTGTTGTAAATTTTAGAAGTGCTGCAACAGCTATCATTATATTATGATTTGAAATATATGTTGAAATACCTATTATTGTAGCAATGATGATTAGAAAGGTTAGCTCCCTTAGGTAGTGCATAAGAGGCATTTTTATCATAATGGAAACAATGATTAGCGATGAAAATATTAATAAAACACCCTTGAGTGATGCATTTACTAGAGGTATGCACAGTGAAAGCAAACCTAGAAGCTTTATCATAGGTTGAGCTTTGGATAAAAAATTGCTGTCTTCTCTATAGTGAAATATTAATGTTTCAGCCATGTTAAATCCTTAAGAGGTAAAACAGAACCTTTACTTGTTGGAACAAAAACTCCATGATCTAAAAGACTTGATAGATTGTATTCAATTGGGCCATCCGCAATGAGAAAACCATTTTCAAGCAGTAAAAGTCTATCGGAATGGGCTGCACACTTTTCAATTTCATGGCTTACAATAATTATAGTATGTCCAGAGCTTTTTAAAAGCAACAAGGTCTTTATGACCTGAACAACACCTGGATAATCAAGGTTTGCAAATGGTTCATCCATTAATATAATTTTAGGCTTCATCACAAGTATTCCAGCAATTGCGAGTCTTCTTTTTTCACCACCGCTTAATGTTCTTGAATGCATCTTTAGTTTATCATCAAGCTTAAGAAGTTTTGAAATATCATCTATTCTTCTTATTTGTTCTTCCTCATCTATTTTGATGTTTTCCATTCCAAATCGGAGGTCTTTCTCAACTGTTTGACCTACAATCTGACTATCAGCATCCTGGAAAACCAGTCCAAATAAGGATCGTCTAGTTTTGCTTTTCTTACTAACGTCAATTCCACCACTTTTAATTGAACCCTCAGTAGGTTTTAACAATCCTTTCAAACATTTTAAGAGCAATGATTTGCCAGAACCATTAGCTCCGGCTATTAGGCATAATTCTCCTTCATTAATATTAAATGAAATATTATTTAGAATCTGCTTGTCCTTGGTAAAACCAAAGCATAAGTTGTTAACTTCAAGAATATGATTTTGCATGAATTTAATATAGCAAGTAAAGCATAAAGGTGTAAATATCAAAAGAAGGATTGTCAACAGATAAATTAAAGTTTAGTTAACAATCTATTTTTTTTATGCTTTTATGCAATAATTGAAGCTTCTACAACATGATTTTTTAGACCATTGAACAGGATGGTGGATACAAAATCACTTATTTGAATGATGTCTAATTTGGAATCTGAACGAAGCCATTTCATGAATACTTTATATACAGAACTAGAAATTACAATACATGCATAATCCATTTGTTCACCTTGGTAATCTAGGATAGGACTTAATAGTTCATAAAGCTGTAAGTACAAGGTTTCACCAACTTTATCGCTAAATGTTTTAGCATAACTTGATTTGGCTAGCTTTTTATAATAATCAATATCATCATTGAAGTATTTATCTAGATTGTAGAATAGATCGAAGAAAAACTTTTGATTATTAGTAAATGATAATTTTTCTGTACCATTGATAAATGCATCAATCAATTCTTCTTCTGCTTCATTCAATACATCTTCCAATTTTTTATAATGAATGTAAAACGTTTTTCTACTTATATTAGCTTCTTTTGTTAATTCAGTAATTGTAATTTTATCCAAATCTTTTATATCTAACAATTCGAATAGTGCCAATCTAATTGCCTTCTTTGTTCTTGCTGGTCGTCTATCCTTCGCTCGAATTTTTTCTTCCATAATTAATTGGTGTCCTTATACTTTTTTATTTTATATTATATAGAATAAATCGATTAATTTTATTAGTAAATGATTTATAAGGTAACAAAAAGGATGAATATAGTTCCAAATTATAAAGTTATTTAAAGAAACTAAATAAAATGCATTTTTGCATTAGGAACTAGAATAACTAAAAACTATACTTAATTTATTATTCTCACAGTAAATAGGGAAAAAAAATTATTATAAAAAATATAAAAATTATAAATTAAATTTTTTACTCAAATCGGTATAAAATGAGTTTTTTTACATAAAAAAAATATAATTTTTTTTTTATTTATTGGAAATATTTTAAATTTAAGAAAGTTTAACTTATCAATTGTTTAGTAAATATATTATTAAAATACGAAATTTAGGATATCATACACAATTTGAAAAAAAGTAATACAAGTTAAGATATTAAAAGTGCATTACAAAATTGTAATAGTTGTATTTCTTTATAATTATACAGTGTGTAAAAATTATAGCAATAAGAAACATTAAATGCAAATATGGGTAAAATAAAATGAGTATTTCCTGATTTATTTGTTGGTTTTTTTGATTGAAAGAAATTGATTTAATATAGAATATTAGACTGGCAGAAAATTGAAAGAAGGAAAATTGAATGAAGTTTTGAATTAAAAAAAACCAGAAGTAAACTTCCGGTGTTTTTGCCGCCTCCAGGAATTGAACCAGGGACACAAGGATTTTCAGTCCTTTGCTCTACCAACTGAGCTAAAGCGGCATAATACAAAAAACAAGTTATTAAACTTTGTCGTTTTTTGATTACTTGCTGATATTAGCAAATATCATTATTATTGTAAATACCAAATAAGAACTTTTTCAAGTTTTATTTTATATCACGTTTTTGAGTCAAAAAATCCACATATTTTATGGTTTTTTGTGAATTAACTCATTTTGTTTAAGCAATGAGCTTGTTTGTAACCACTTCAATTGACATCACAGATATTCAGTTTTATTCTTCATTTTTAAATAGATGAATTTTTGGAGAACCTATGAGATTATTAAATAAGATAAACATCTTTATATTGTTAAGTTTATTATTGGTATCATGTGCTACTAATAGCATGGTTACTGAAAATAAAGTAATAACTAAAGGTGTTTCAAACAAGATAGATCAAAGTGAGGATAAAATATTAAATCAAACAGAACCAAAACTTGAGTTTGATAACTCAATAATAGATAACACCAAAATATTAGAAATTCCTGTAAGGAATTTATTTGATGAGAAGAAAGTTACAAAGAAACCAATTAATCAAGATTTTATTGATAATCTAAATACCCCTCCAGAAGTTAATGCTTTATATAAAGCTGTACCTTTCTCGAAAAACAACAATGAATTAAGTACTGTCCCTTCCTACCTATTTGGTGGTTGGATGGATGATGATGCTGGTGATATGCTGGTTGCTAACTTTGAATATGATTTCTCTCATATATACATAGACAATGAAGTACTTTCAAATAGAATATTTATTATTGGAAAAAACTGTGATGTCATTCAAAAGAATTGGTTGGGTACCCTTGATGGTTCAATTGTAATAAATAAAAAGACTGGAAAATCAAATGTTGGTAAAGAGGTGTCGTTTGAATCGGGATTGGATTCTGATGGAAATTATTATTATAAAATCAGGTTTGATGATAGCAAAGCGGAATATGGTGGAACCTTCTACTACAATGAAAAATTAGATACATTGCAGGCCCACATGATAGCTATTGATACAAAGAAAAATAGAAGTGAATTTGATTATAACTTGATCCGTTCAGGAACTCCAATTCTTGCAGCAAATACTTTCATATGTCCTGATTGGTTGAAGAATTATAGTAAATCAACGGATAATTATAGCCTATTCTTCAATGACGGCCAATTCGAAATAGCCATTATAAATTCTGCAAATCAAAAAATAGAAATCTTCTTTGATGAATTCAACAACAATGCACAAGGTGATATCGCCTTACTAGATGGCTATGATTTATTGCTACACATGTATGGTAAAGAAGAAGTAACTGACATTGATTTAGATTTTTTCTACATTTTAAAAGAAAGAATTGTAAATCTTGATGGCAAGAATATCTTTCAAGGTGTATTGACGATGCAGATTGGTGAAAAGAAAACTGGAATTGGTGGTATGATTCAAGTTGATTTTAAAGAAAGAGAGATAACCAATGTACAATGTTTTTTACAAGATGATGGATCATTTATTTCATTTTTCTAAAGAGAATGAATATAGAATCAGCTTGCATTGATTGGGTTTTAGGAGCCGCCATTTCTTTTAAATTAAAAGAAATACCTAGAGAATAATAAAACCGAAAGCATTATGCTTTCGGTTAAGTGTGCCGCCTCCAGGAATTGAACCAGGGACACAAGGATTTTCAGTCCTTTGCTCTACCAACTGAGCTAAAGCGGCGTCAACGATGTTTTTTATACTATGTATTAAACATAATTGCAACTACATTTTGAATAATTATCCCAAAATACTGTTTTTTAGGGCTTTAGCTCAGTAAAAAGGAATTAATTTAGATATTAAATTAGTTATTCAATGTGTAGTTAACAGATTAAAATTCATATTTTTTTTACCAATTATTTTCTCAACATGTTTTTTTGTAGCTATCATAACAAGATTGTTATATACTAAAATTATTAAAAAGGGGAAAATTATTCTTACTTAGATATTAAAACAAACTTGAAATTTAACAATATCTAACAAAAAGGAAAGTTATAAAAAATATATGAAATATTTTAATAGGGTCTTTGTTTATTTTGCAGTATTAGCAGTTTCGTTATCTTTATGTTTCTTTCTACATTTTTTTGTAGAGAAAAGCTATGCAGATTTAAAATTAGAATTGGTGAAATCTGGGAATGAGCAAGTTTATTCTGAGGTTAATTCAATGATTTTTAAAATTAATACATATAGAAGATTTAATGATGAGGAAGCTGTAAGAAAAATAGTTCATGATACTCTAGTTCGCAATCCTGTCGCAGGGAATGAATATATATGGATAAATGAAGTAGTTAATTGGGATGGTGGTGATGATTATGCATTTCTTTTTGTTCATCCTACTTTTCCTGATACCGAGGGACAGGTGCTAACAACAGCCCTTCCTGAAAGTTCTGGAGGATATCCATATTTAGAGGAACTTGAAGGAATAAAAGAAAATGGAGAGCTTTATTATCAGTATTATTTCAAAAA
>CAYWGU010000089.1:0-11070 GCA_964457975.1 uncultured Spirochaetaceae bacterium
TTTATCAAACGCAATACTCTTTGTCAACCGATTTTCTTTTTTTTTACAATAAAATGTTTAACGGAAGTGATAAAGTAGTCACATACAGGAAGGGAAACTGCAATTAAAACATTAAAGCAGGAGTTATTAAGGAAACGGTGTAAATCTTCCAGGAAATTAGGAAGAAGCGCTTCTTCCTAATTTCCGCGGACGCTATTTTGCCCTTATTTTTTACAATTTTTGTAGAATTTATTATAATCCCATTAAAAACATGTATAATACAAAAAAATATGGATTGCCCACTTTTCTCACAAAAAAATGCAATCCATATACCTCAATAAGGCGGCCTCAGTATGGACCAAAACGACACCAATTATCAAGTATATTCAGGTTCTAACGAACAAATAATTATTAATTTATATAATGACCGATTGAAAAATCCTCATAAAAGTCTCATTCCAGCATCAATAAAGATGAATGTTAGTACAGCAACAGTATTGAGAAGATTGAAAAGATTTTCTAAAATGGGTACCGCTAGTTTTATACATGGTAATACAGGAAGAACTCCTTCCAATAAAATAGACTTTATTGATATAGATAATTTCATTGCAAAAAATCAATTAGAAGGTACAAATTTTGCCACTCAACAAAGAATTTTGATTGGTAGAGGAAAATTTAAAATCTCAGCTTCATGTCTTAGAAAGAGGTCCTTGGCAAAAGGTATTTTATCACCCCAATGTACAAAATCAACTCGCAAAAAATTAAGAAAAAAATTAGAAAAAAAACAAGAAAAGAGAGGTGCCTTGACCTCCAATGAAACAGATATGTTATCAGCTTTAAAGAATGAAGGAGCTTTCAAAGACTTCTATGCAACCAAAAGCAGAGCTAAGTATATGGGAGAGAGAGTAGAAATGGATGCTACATCTTTTCGATGGTTCAAGAACTCTACCAATAAATATCATTTGCATCTAGCAATTGATGATGCTTCGGGTTTTATTCTTGGCGGATGGATGGATCATGAAGAAACATTAAATTCTTATTTTCATGTTTATAAGCAAATACTCACTAATTACGGCATACCCAATAAAATTCGGACAGATAAAAGAACTTGCTTCACCTACACTAAGAAGAAAAGTAAGATAATGCAGCAGTCACCAAGCAAAGACGCTGTAGACGCAATACACGGCTCTGACACCATGACACAGTTTGCTTATGCCTGTCACTTAATAGGAACAGAGTTAACTTGCTGTTCAGATGCGCGCTTCAAGCCGAGGGTGGAACGCCTGAATTATTCAGTCCAAGGTGATTTACCTGCATGGTTTTCTGTTGATAAAGTTGAAGAAAACCTGGATTCTATGAACAAATATCTTCAGGAAACATATATACCTTATTACAACAAAACCTTTGGACATACAGAATACCTTAGTTATAAAACTGATCGTATTCAAAAGATTCCAAATGGATTTGATTCTATTACAGAAGAGCAAATAAACCAATGTCTTGTTGTAATAGAAAAAAGAGTAGTACATAAAGGTTTTGATATTGCTTACAAGAAGACAAAGTATCGTCTTATATCCCAAGATGGAAGGTTAAAATGTCTCCCATCAAAAACGGAAGTAAGCATCATTAGAACAATTGATGATGCTAATTTATATGCAACTGACAAATATAATAATGTATATATTCTGGAGCATATTGATTTTGCAAAAGCCTATTCTGATGATTATGATCCCGATGAAATGAAACCTAAAAATGCGAAAAAATGCGGACATAGCGTTTCTTCTTGTCATCCTTGGAGTTACGGGATGCAGATGAAATTTAAGAGTAAGAGCAAGCTTCTGAGGAGTCTGGCGCCTATCTATGATAGAGCATCAGAAATAGTTAGTAGCTAATTCCCAAAAATATTAAAATTATTAGATTTAAGAAATACACCTTCTGTACTGAAAACAGATAGGTGCATTAATGTTCATTAAAATTATCTATTTTTCTAAAACCTGTAAAGTTTTGATAAAAAAATAAAAAAACAAAAAAATACTTATATAGTATACTTACAACATTGCAGAGAAAAGCCAAATTTTAGGGGAATTGGGGAGAATTTTAAAGCCAAAAAATGATATTCTTTAAATTTTAAAGTCGCATCCTCTTTACATATAGTTTTTAAGTAATTTTGTCTTATAAAACAATTAGTATTATTTTATGTATCTTTTTCCTAGCAAACTGAATTGATATGTAGGATAAGTAATATTACTAAATCGATTAAATGCTTTGAAAGGAGTTTGTTATGAATAAAGATGAAAGAAAGTATATTGGAAATATGCAACAACTGTACAGTGCTCGTGTTGTTAGATTTCAAGAGGGTCGTGCTGATGGAATGAAGGCCATTATTGTAAAGAATGGTCCATTGCAGTTCACCGTTATGGCTGATAAATGTTTAGATATAGCAGAGCTATCTTTCAAAGGTGAGAATATAAGTTTTTTGACAAAACCTGGACTTCAAGGTCGCAATCAATATGATACAAATGGGGCAGAAGCTCAACACAGCATTATGGCTGGTGCTTTCTTTACTTGTGGACTTCAGAATACAGGAGAACCATGCAATGTTAATGGCGTTGAATATGCAATGCATGGAAGACTTAGAACAACTCCTTGTGAACACCTATGTGTTGATACAGTTGAAGAAGATGGAAAGACATTAATTAAAGTAAGTGGTGAGATGAGAGATTCAATGCTATTTGGAAGAAATCTTCAATTTAGAAGATGCATCACCACAGAGGTAGGCAGTTCCTCTATTCATATTCATGATGAGGTTGTGAATGAGAACTTTCAAAGTGAACCTTTTTGTTTACTGTATCATTGCAATACTGGTTATCCTTTTTTGGATGAGAGTTGCTATATGATTCTTGATAGTAATGAAATTAGAGCTCAAACGCTTTTTGCAGAAAAGAACAAAGATAAGTGGAATGTAATGGAGAGTCCAACTTCTGCTCTAAATTCTGAGGAAATGGTTTATATGCATGAAGTTGAACCAAACAGTGATGGAACTGCTAAAGTAACAATTGTGAATCCAACAAAAAAACTAGCTTATAGATTAAAATGGAATAAGAGTCAGCTTAAGAACTTTATGGAATGGAAATCAACAATAAGTGGTGATTATGTTTGGGCTATTGAACCTTGCAATTCGACCTTTGAAGGCCGGAAGGTCATGGAAGAGAAAGGATTACTTGAAATTCTTCAACCCTTTGAAAAAAGATGTTTTGATATAGATATAAGCTTGCTAGAAGACTTTGATGAGTTAAAATAATTATAGATTTACACTTAGAGAATATTTGATATGATAAATTAAGAGGTATTGATGTTTTGCATCAATACCTCTTTTGGGTTTATAGGTTTTCACCGTTTTCTTCAATGGTTTTTTTATACCAAATTCCACTATCCTTTATTGTTCTTTTCTGGGTTTCAAAGTCTACATGAACAATACCAAATCTCTTTGAATAGCCTTCAGCCCATTCAAAATTATCAAGCAATGACCATTGGAAATATCCTCTTATATCAATGCCTTCCTGACTTGCTCTGCTATAGGAAAGAAGATAACGATTTAAAAAATCAATTCTGTTTGGATCATGAACCTTTTTATCAAGTGAAACTATATCATGACAGGCCAATCCATTTTCTGTTATATAGAATGGTAGTTGGTATCTTTCATAAAGAAATTTAGGTCCCCAATATAGTGCATCAGGAGTTATAGGCCATGCCATATCTGTATGATCAAATCCTACTTTACGATTTGGATATTTATAAGAGCCATCTGCAGATTCTGCAATTTTATAACCGTTATATATATTCTGTCCAAGGAAATCGATTGGCTGACTTATGAGTTTTAAATCATCTTTTGTAATCTCTGGAAGATATTCTTTATATAGTTCATAGTATTTAGCTGGATAATCTCCAAGTATGATTGGATCTAAAAACAATGATACAGACCAAACATAGTTGGAATCTATAGGTAAGATTTCAAAAAATCTTCTTCGAGCAACTTCAACATCTATTTCTTTTTCGGAGATTGGAAGTGCAACGAGACATGTGGGAGAAATACCTAAAAGTACTTTAGGACATTCCTCTCTTAATGCTTTTACAGCCCTTCCATGTGCTTTTAAAAGATTATGAGTTGCTTTCAAAACTTCTCTTGGACTTAGCTTTAATCCTGGAGCATGAACTCCTTGTTGAAGTCCCTGTCCAATTATGCACTGAGGCTCATTGAAAGTTATGATATGTTTTACCTTATCACCATATTCTTTGCCAAAAAATCTTGCGTATTCTTCAAACCATTTAGGACTATCTTCATTAAGCCATCCACCTTTATCAGCTAAAGCTAGAGGAAGATCCCAATGGAACAGAGTAACATATGGTTCAATATTATTAGCTTTCAATTCGTCAATTAAATTGTGATAGAATTTAACACCTTTTTTATTAATTTTGCCTGTGCCATTTGGAAATATTCTTGCCCAAGCAATGGAGAATCTATAAGCCTGGATTCCAAGGTCTTTCATAAGTGCAACATCTTCTTTGTATCTATGATAGTGATCACATGCAACCTCACCATTATGGCCTCCAAAAATATTAGATTGTGTTTTACACCAATCACCCCAAATATCTGGCCCTCGACCGTCTTCATTATATGCACCTTCTATCTGAAAGGAAGCAGTTGCTACACCCCAAACAAAATCCTTTTTAAATTTCATAATTGTATTACCTTTAATTGTGCCTTGCTCTACATGTAGAGTTTCTTGTTTTTAATTCAGTAGGAATTCTATAAATTTCATTGAAATTAATGGATTCTTCGTCATTTTTAAGGCGTTTTAGCATGATTTCTGCTGCAACCTTTCCAATCTCTTTTCTATTCTGGAGAACAGTTGAAAGAGTTGGAGTAATTGATGCAGCTATTTCTAAGTCATCAAAACCAACGACACTAATATCATTTGGAATTGAATAGCCTCTTTCTATCAAGACCTTTTGAACTGTAAATGCTATTTTATCGTATCCTGCAAATATTGCAGTAGGAAAGTTATCCAAACATTGATTGAGAAGCTGTCTTGCAGCTACCAAGGCATACTCTGGAGTGTATTCTTTACATTCTACAATGAAGTTTTCATCGTAAGGTAGACCCTGCTTTTGTAAGAATTCCTTGTATGCTTGAAATCTTTCACGGCCAGCTAAGCTTTTAGTTGGAGGTACAATCATGGCAATTTTTTTATGACCTAGTGTATAAAGGTAATTTAATATTTGCTTTGTTCCACCAATATTATCGCTTATAACTGTTGGTATATTTCGATAATCATTTTCAATTGAAACACATTTAAAGCCAGCTTTTTCAATTGCATTTGCCTCTTTCTCCGGAAGTGGACTTGATGCAAGTAGCACTCCATCAACATTTCGATATCTGCAGTGTTCTAGATATTTCAATTCCAAATTGGAAAAATTCTGGTTTAAGAAAATAATATCATAACCTTCTTTTTCCATAGTGGTTTTAAAAGCTTCCAAAATGCCTCCAAAGTGTGGGTGTACCAATCCTTGATCAAGATCTTCTTGAAAGATAACGCCAATTAACCAACTTTTATTTGTTGCAAGAGTTTGGGCACTAAGATTTGGTACGTAACCAATTTCTTTTGCTGCTATTAATACCTTCTGTTTTGTAGTTGCATTAACGCCTGCATAGTGATTAAATACTTTTGATACTGTTGCAACAGAAAAACCTGATTTCTGTGCAACATCATAAATAGTAGCCATCTAGACTCTCCTTAATTTATTAATCTAGAATTTCATAGGCGAAATTCTTAAACCGTGCCTCTTTTGCTCCGTATTGTAAATCGCAACATTGCATTCCTATAAATGCTCCTGTAAATCCCATAGGTGTTGCTTTTTCGTCACTTAGATAGTGCACATCAAGAATATATGGTATTTTTGTAAAGCTTTTTCCATAATCTGTGCTGTAACTAAACATTGCTTCGGCTAGGTGTGATTCAACTCTTAATGTAATGTTTCCCTTATAACCTTTTAGTCTTATTCCCTTCTCTCCAAGAGGCAATGAAAAATTACCTTGTTGAAAGCTCATTATATAAAGATTTTGATCTTTATCATATCCATCGTTTGCAACAAATAAATAGTAATAACTTAGTTCATCGTAACGATATGTAATACCTGCCATTTCTTGAAAGTTTGTTGAATTGAAATTCATATCAACAGTAGCTCTAAAGTTGAAATGCTCCTGACGTCTTCCAAGGAAACTTTGATTATGATTTGAAACTGGTGATTCGTGTCCAGTCAATACTAGAGAATCGCCTTCAACTTTATAATCGCATTTCTTTCTAAGTGACATGAAGTCCTTTTTAAAGTTATCTTTTGAAAAATCATAGTGCATTACTTTATCTTGTTCTTTTTTTTCTCCATATCCTAAGAAGGATTCACTCATTGTTGAGGTTCCATTTTTAAGATAAGGCCAGTCGTCAGTCCATACCACCTCATTAATTGCAGTCTCACGTCCAAGAGGACAAACCAGTGTTCCATCAACCGGTCGTCCACAAAGTGTTGCAAGAAACCATCTTCCATCAGGTCCCTCACAGAGAGAGCCATGTCCTGTTTTTTTAACAGGTGCTTCCCAGTTACCATCACTTGTAGCAAGGTGTGTATTTGGGTGAATTTCATATGGTCCATAAATATCTTTGCTTCGTGCAATTGTTACTGCATGTTGATAGCTTGTTCCACCTTCAGCTGTAATTAAATAATAATAATCATTTTTCTTAAAGATATGAGGACCTTCAGTTAACTTTCGCTTTGAGCCTTTAAAAACATTAAAAGATTTGTTTACAGGTCTAAGTGTTTTTGAATCTAATTCTGTTACAAGAATTCCTGAGAACTGATCGCCTCCAATGGCTTTCTTCCAGTTCCATTCCATATTAACAAAATATTTTTTTCCATCATCATCATGGAATAGAGATGCGTCAAAACCTGAAGAGTTTATGTAAACTCCTTCATCATAAGGTCCCTCAATGTTCTTAGCTTTAGCTATGAAGTTATGAGTATCTTTAAATGGGTCACCTCTCCAAGATTTAACATCTGAATAAACTATGTAGAAAACTCCATCGCAGTATGTAATGCAAGGAGCCCAAACACCTCCGCTGGAGGTATTGCCTACCATGTTTAATTGTTTTTCATCTAGTACTGCACCAACGGTATCCCAGTTTGCAAGATCCTTGCTATGTGATATTTGAACACTAGGATAGTATTCAAATGTTGAGTTGGCGATATAGAAATCGGAACCCACACATAGCAAGCTTGGATCGGGATGAAATCCCGTAAGTACGGGATTTTTAATCTCTTTCATCTTATCTTTACCTTGTTATCCTTTAACTGCACCCATTGAAATACCTGAAACAATATATTTTGCAAGGAAACAATAGACTATTACAACTGGTAGAATTGAAATTGCCAATCCTAAATAGATAGCACCCATTTGAGTTCTATAGGTATCACCTCTAAGAGTTTGTACCAACATAGGTAGAGTGTACTTATCCATTTTTGAAATCAAAATAAATGGTGTAAAGAAGTTATTCCATGAAGCAACAAATCCAAAAATTGATAAGGTAAATATACCAGGTGTTGCAATTGGAATCATAATTCTGTTGAAGATACCAAATTCTGTACAACCATCAATACGAGCTGCATTGATTAAATCCTTTATTATTATACTTTCCATATATTGAAGAGCAAAAAATACTGTAGAGGCTGCACAAGCAGCAGGAATAATCAAAGGTATGTATGAGTTAAGAAGTCCAAGTTTTGCCATATATTGGTAGAAACCAATAATAGACATCTGCATAGGAACCAATACCAATACTAGAATGAAGCTATTTAATGGCTTTCTTCCTTTGAAGTCATATACCTTGATGCCGTAAGCAGTCATTATTGATACATAAACACCAATTATTGTTGAGAAGACTGATATGAAAAACGAGTTTCCAACAGCTCTCCAAATATTTAAGCCTTGGTTTGTTAAAGCATGATAGTTTACAAGAAAGTTATTACTTGGAATCAAACTAACACCCTGTTGTATTTGTGGAGTAGATCTTGTTGCATTGACAAATAACAACCAGATAGGGGCAATACATAGTATGGTAATAAATATTAATACTAGGTAAGTTAAAGTTTTCATTATATTTGTTTGTGTTTTATAGCTACTCATTATTTTACCTCTCTTTTTTGCATTTTTTGCATTTTTTTAAGCTGCTTTTCATCTGGATCTTCAAGAACTTTAAAGATGATTAAAGCAATAGCTGATGTTAAAACGAATACAATAATACCAACAGTTGATGCTAATCCAATGTGTCCTTTGTTTGAGCTATACTTCAAGTACATAAAGATATTTGCTGTCATAATTGAGCTACTTGGAGCACCGCGTCCATCTGTAAGCATGAAAGGAATGTCAAACATCTGCATACCACCAACTAGGGAGGTAACAAGAGTATATATCATAACAGGTCTGATACAAGGAAGGGTTATCTTTGTAAACATTTGGCCACTTGATGCTCCATCAATCATTGCGCTTTCATAAAAATCGTCTGAAATTGAGGACATACCAGCCATTAATACGATTATGGTTTGACCAAACCACATGAACCATTGAATATAAACAACAATAATCTGTGTAAAGTTTTCGCTTCTAAAGAATTGGAAAGCCTCATTAAAAATGCCAAGTCTAACTAAAATCTGATTGGCTGGGCCATAATAATCAAATAGTGATGCAAATAGAGCAGCTACAGCTGCTGGCATAAGGATGTTAGGTAGGTAGAATATTGTTCTAAAGAATCCAACACCTTTAAGACTCATTCTCTTACTGGTAAACCAGACTGAAAAAAGTAAGGCAAGTCCTAGTTGAGGAATGAAGTTAAGAATCCAGATGTATGCAGTGTTTTTCATTGATAATAGAAAAGAAGGATCATTAAATATTAATACAAAGTTTCTAAATCCTGTGTAGTGAAAAGTTCTGCTCATTAGCATTGTATCGGTTAGGCTTAATCTAAAAGTGTTGACTAGTGGCCATAGACCGAATATTAAGAATATAATTATAAAAGGTAGCACAAAAAAAATACCACTTTGATCTTTATTTATACTATTTGTTTTTGTTTTTTTCATTGTCTCTCTCCAAGGTAATTATCGATGATGTCGCAAAACTGCGACATCATCAAACAACTATAAATTGTGTATTACTTTACCATGACGTCAGGAACGTTTGTTCTAACATTATCTTTGAATGTGCTTAAACATTGTTCAAGTGTTGCTTTACCACTTACAAAGTCATCAAGAGGATCGTTTAATGATCTTTGAATAGCATCATCAGTACCTTGCATTAACTTAAGTGAGATAGTTGGAGCTGCTTTAGCAAATCCTGTGTAACTATTTTGACCCTTTAAGAATGCAGAAGTAGCAGCATCATCAAATTCATGTTCGATTTCTTTAACAACAACTTGTGAGGAAACAAAGTCACCTGCGCCCTGTCCTTGTGTATCACCAATACTTGAATCAATGTTCAATAGATATTCGTTTGAATATTTACCTAGAGCCCAATTCTTTAATGTATCTTTGTTTAATGTACAGAATTCAATAAAGTCTTTTGCAGTAGCTGCGTTTTTAGCTTCATCCATTATGCCCATCCAAGTACCGCCCCAATAATAAGGCATTGGTCCATTGATACAAGCCCAATCACCAGCTGTGGAAGAACCAATTGTTGTACCTTCAACTGTTTTAGCTTCAGCATTTGGCATCAAAACATAAGGTAAACCCCATGTTGGTAGGAAGTAACAGAATACCTGTTTTTCGTTACCAGCTGCATCACTTAATGAATCATTCATTCCTGCAAACCATCCTGCACCCCATTGAGTTGCTTGAGCTTCCCAACCGTTATCTCGGAATTCTTTTGCTGTTTCAATCATGTCATAAACTTTTTGGTCGATGTTTAATTCACCATCAACTACCCAAGGAGTTGATCTGTTAGAATAGAATAAATTCATGAAATCGCCTGTTGAACAAACCATGAATGTATCACCATTGCTGTCTTCGTTAACAATCTTTGCTGCATCTTTGAATTTATCCATGTCTGATAAAATTGCTTGCATTTCTTTAGGATCATCAGTTCCAAAATATTCTTTTGCAAGAGATCTTCTATAGAATAAAGCACCAGGTGTTGCTTGATATGAGAAAGCTTTTGTTGTTCCTTCATATGTTCCAATATCAATCATGAATTGATACATTTCCATTGCTTTTGCTTGAGGAAGTAAATCATCTAAAGGAAGAAGGAATTCTGATTCAACATAATCTCTTACAAATGCTGCTTCTAGTGCCATTACATCAGGTACATCGCCAGATGAAATAGCTGCTTTAATTTTTGTTTGATATTCTCCATTTGTCATTGGAATCATTGTGTATTCAACATTTACATTTGGATTAGCTTCTTGATAAGCAAGAGCAAATGTTTTCATTTCATTTGTGAATGACCAAATTTCAAGATCTCCACCAACTTCTCCTGTAATGCCTTTAGGGGCTGCTTCAGTTGAACCGTTTGCGAAAATACTACCAAAACACATAGCTGATATCATAGCTATAGCCAATAATCTTTTTTTCATAAATAACCTCCGAATATGAAAATCAAAATATAGAAACCGTTTTCTATATCTTTATATTAACACTTAATTACAACCTGTCAATATACGAAACAACGAAACTTAAAAAAATCATATTAAGATTAAATAGTTATAATAACTTTAGTTTTAAGTATTATTTAGAAAAGAATTTAAAACAGAAAAAAAGACCCAATTTTGGGTTATTACAAGGTTAAGTTCTTTTAAGCTATGAAAATAAGTATAAGGAAAATTATAAAAATGCTTTAAAATGTCTAGATTTATTTTAAAATTTGCGTTTTTTATTGGTATAATCTGAAGAATATATTTTATATTTTTTCCATCGAAACAGGTTTCGATTACAAATTTGTTAATCGAAATAAGTGAGTTATATCTTGGAAAACGGGGAAGAAATTTATATTAA
>CAYWGU010000090.1:0-11032 GCA_964457975.1 uncultured Spirochaetaceae bacterium
TGGTTATGTCTCCATTTAGGTTGTGCTTTAACTCTTAAATCAAGTTGAAGCTTCTTACCTGGAAAAATAGGTTTGATTGCCTTGAAGGATGCAATTCTTATCTTTTTGATGTTTGCCCCACCTTTTCCAACAATAATACCTTTTTGAGATTCTCGCTCTACAATAATGAAAGCACGAACCCAAATTTCATTTGCTTCCTCTCTATGTTCAAGATCACTTACCTCAACATAGATAGCATGTGGAAGTTCCTGGGAAACAAGAGATATTGTATTTCCTCTTATTATTTCACTAATTCTAAATTCAACTGGTTGATCTGTGTAAGAATCTGCTGGATATAACATCTCACCTTCTGGGGAGAGTTCGTATAGCTTGATTAATAGATCATCAATTCCCTTATCCTTCTTTGCCGAAGTTTCAAATGTAACAGCATCTGGAATTTGTTCATTTACAAAGCTTCTTGCCTCTTCTATTTTATCTGTTCGTGCAAGATCGCATTTGTTTAAAGCGCAAACAACAGGACGATGTGCTTTTTTAATTATTTCAACAATAGCTAGTTCTTCTAGTCCTGGAGCACGAGTTGAATCAATCATATATAAAATTATATCAGTTTCTTTTAATGATGCAACGGCAATTTGTTGCAATCTAAGATTAAGAGATTGATCGTTTAAGTGATATCCTGGGGTATCAGTAAAGATTAACTGTCCTCTGTCTTCTGTGTAAATACCTCTGATAGCATTTCTTGTTGTCTGGGGTGTTCTTGCTGTAATAGATACTGGCATCTCAACAATGGTGTTTACCATTGTACTTTTTCCGCTAGATGGCCTGCCAATAATGGCTACTGTTCCACATTTCATGTATATCTCCTAAAATCGGTTACACTATAACAGAAATAATATATTACTGAATAGTTAAATGGTGGTCTTTTAAGATAAAAATAAAAGATGAATGTAAAAACTAATTTTTCCACTTTCCTTTTGATGAATATTTCATTATACTCTCACAAGTAAGTTAAATCCAACTTAGGAGAATTTTAATGAGATTAGAAGATAAAGATAAGAAAAAAGAAGAAAAAAAAGGCCCAGATATGGGTGAAAAAATATTAAAAACTCGTAGTGTAATGCTAAGTGGAGAAATTAACAAAGAAAGTGCTGAAAAAATAATCAATCTGCTACTTATTCTTGAACAAGAAGATGGCAAAAAAGAAATTAAAATCTTCATCAATAGCCCTGGTGGTGATGTTGATGCAGGTTATGCAATATATGATATGGTAAGATTTATCACCTGTCCAGTATTGATGATTGGTACAGGTCTTGTAGCATCAGCTGCATCCTTGGTGCTTCTTGCAGTACCTAAAGAAAAAAGAATAGGTCTTCCAAATTCAACATACTTAATTCATCAACCAATGAGTGGAATGAAGGGTGTTGCATCTGATATTGAAATCTATTCAAAACAAATTGAAAAATTAAGATTAAAACTTGATACTGTTATTGCTAATTCAACTGGAAAGACTGTTGAACAAGTTAAAATTGACACAGAGAGAGACCATTGGTTGTTTAGTGATGAAGCTAAAGAATATGGTTTGATTGATAGAATTGTTGTAAACAGAAAAGATATATAAAAACAAATCAAAATATAATAATTAGGTAATCTATTAACTTAGGTTGCCTCTTTTTTGGCTTTATTGATGCAAATTGATATGTTCTTCTACTATATATATAGGAGGATATCTTTATGATAGCGATTATTTTAATGCTAATTTTATCACTTTGTGGTTGCAGTTTAAATGTTTCAGAACCAAATAATGGATTTAAAATCATGAGTTGGAATGTTCAAAACCTCATGGATGATAAATTAGATGGTGATGAATACAGTGAGTATACTCCATCAAAGGGTTGGGATGATATTGCCTATCTTAGAAGACTTAAAATTGCTTCAATTATAATAAAAAAGGAGAACGCTGATGTGGTATTTCTTCAGGAGATAGAGCACTCTGGCGTATTGAAGGATTTGCTTGAAAAGTATCTAGTTAGAAAAGGCTATAAATATTATGGATCAATCAAGAAAGAAGGTTCTGCAATATCGATTGGATTTATTTCCAAAATAAAACCAATCGATATAAAGGTGCATGGGGTAGAGAATAACAGACCCATACTTCAGGTAGATTTTACCATAAAGGGAGAGCGTGTCACCTTTTTTTGTGTTCATGCAAAAAGCAAATATGGTGGAGAAGCTGCAAGTGAAAAAGATAGAATAAATCTATCTAAAACCCTTAAATTACAGCTAAAAAAAGATGAAGATCATATGGTAATTATGGTTGGAGATTTTAATGAAGATCCATCAAAGACAACTGATGAGATGACTGCTTTGATCTTGAGTGATAATAAAAACTACTATAACTACACCCAAAAAGGATCTCTTGGAATAAGTAATACAAAAGATTGTATCTTCTCTCTCATGATGTATTCACCTTTATTTGATGATGAAGTTAAGAAATCAATGAGGGGTACTTATTTCTATAATGGAGAGTGGTCTAGCATAGATCAAATAATGGGAAATGCCTTTCTTGTTGATGGAGCGGACTTGGAATTTAATTCCTTTAATATTGTAAATAATGATATGCTACTTACAAGCTCTGGAATTCCCTATCGATGGGAGATAAAAGGCCTATGTGGAATAAGTGATCATCTTCCAGTTGTCATGACTCTCAAATAAAAATGATGCAGATTCTTTGGAATGCTGCATCTTTATAATTTGGTGTAATTATTATTTACTCTCGACCATGCTTTCTACACTGGTGGCTGATGAATTAGGTTTTGTGGGAAACTTTAGCTCATAGAAGATTTGTTCAATTGATAATGATACATTGATGTTGTGTACAATGGATATTCTATCATCCGAAATTTTCTGTGGTTTTAAGGTAACAGGGGAGAAATTTAGAACTCCATCAATACCTGCATCAATTATCTTTTTGTAGGTGTCAGTTGCAGATGATTCTGGTACAGTTATAATTGCTACCTTTGCATTCATTGTTGTACAAATTTCTTCAAGCCTTGATGAGGGATAGATTGAGATTGGTTGAGATGGATCTGAATATACAACTGGGTCATTGTCGAATCCTGCTACAATTCTTATTCCATCAGCTTCAAAACCGTTATAATGCATTAATGCAAGTCCTATCCTTCCACAACCTACAATTACAGCATTTTGTTCTTCACCCTTACCCAAAATGGTGGATAATGCATCAATTAATTCAACAATTTGATATCCCCCTCTTTTCTGTCCATGAATGGAAAGTTGGGAAAAATCTTTTCTTACTATTGTAGCTGTTACTCCAGCGGCATCACTAAGGTTATGTGCAAAAACTCTTTCTAAACCTATAGCTCGTAGTTTATTCAGGGCGCGGTAGTAATTGGTAACGCGCATTAACTGTTTTTTATTCATAGTATATCTACCTTTAATGTGAACCAGAGTATATTATATTGCATTCGTGGTCAATATTAAGACAGATTGTTCCAGGAAAAAAACTAAAATAGCCATTAAATGTATTCTAAATTCACTATACAAAAATTTGGTTGTATGCTAGATTTGAACGCAAACAATTACTTTTTATAAGTGACAAAATATTAGTTATAAATTATTAGGAGGGTACATGTCTGAGAATAAAGAAATCTTTTCTCCTGGGTTAGTGGCTTACATTGATGAATGGAAAACAAGACCAGGTAATGTAATCATGGTTTTGCACAGAGTGCAAGGTGAATTTGGATATGTTTCAAGAACATCTGCTGAACAGGTATCAGAAATGATTGATGTTCCGTTCGCAAAGATTTGGGGTGTTTTAACATTTTACCATTTCTTCAAATTAACAAAACCTGGTGATATCAACATCCAAGTATGTCTTGGTACAGCTTGTTATCTAAAGGGTAGTGAAACACTAGTAGAAGAAATTCAGAACCAATTAGGAATTGGCATTGGTGAGATAACACCTGACGGTAAGTACTCATTAGAAGCTGTTCGTTGTATTGGTTGTTGTGGCTTGGCACCAGTAATGACTGTTGGTGGTGAAGTATTTGGAAAAGTTACTAAGAAAAAAGTTGCTGGCATTTTAGCTAGCGTTTCGGGTGATAATTAAATCAACAATGCACAGATATTTAACTGATTACATTTTAGACATCACTCAAAACTCATTCGAGGCAAAAAGTAAGCATGTTTGGCTAACAATAAGTGAAGATGATAGATATTTTTCCTTCTCTGTAAAGGATGATGGAAAAGGAATGAGTCAGGAAATATTAAATAAAGTATTGGATCCTTATTATACAGATGGAATAAAACATAGTAAAAGAAAAGTTGGACTCGGTATTCCTTTTTTAGTTCAAACTGCAAAGGAAACTGGTGGTACTTTTGATATTGACTCTAAAGTGAATAATGGAACAAAAGTATCAAGCTCATTTGATTTATGTAATATAGATACACCTCCAATTGGAGATATCTCAAGCACACTATTAGCTTTAATAAGTTCTCCTCAAGCATCCTTTTTTGAATGTGTTAGAGAGATAAAAACTGTTAAAGGGCAATCTTCCTATACTCTAAGTAGGGATGATTTAATAGATGCTTTAGGGGATATTGAAACTGCTGGGAATTTATTTATGTTACGTGAATTTATAAGAAATCAAGAGGCCAGCCTCAGCGATTACTTTGTTGATAGAAAACTTATTTTTAATAAATAACAAAATGGAGATTAAAATGGCAAAAATGACACTCGATGAACTAAGAAAGCTTAGAGAATCAAAAAAAAGTGATATTGCAAAGAGAGCCACAGAAGGAAAAGATGGACAAGTTATTGTTGGAATGGGTACCTGTGGTATCGCATCTGGCGCTAAAATTGTTCTAGATGAATTCTTAACTCAATTAGACAAGCATGGCATTTCAAACATCGCTGTTACTCAAACAGGTTGCATGGGGTTATGTTCAGTAGAACCAACTATTGAAATTAGAACACCAGGTATGCCAGATATTATCTATGCTAATGTACATAAAGACACAGTAAAAGCGATTGTAGAGCAGCATATCATTAACAAGAAATTGTTAAATGATCATGTAATTGACCGTCCTGCATCTGACATAATTGGAGATAAATAATGGCTATTAGAAACTACATTTTAGTTTGTGGTGGTTCAGCTTGTGAATCAAGCCACGGTGGTGAAATTTATGATAACCTAATAGCTGAAGCTAAAGCACAAGGTGTTGCAGATGAAGTACAGGTTGTTAAAACAGGTTGTTTCGGTTTTTGTGAACAGGGTCCAATTGTAAAGATTCTTCCAGAAGATTCTTTCTATGTTCAGGTAAAACCAAGCGATGCAAAAGAATTAATTAGCGAGCATGTTATTAAAGGTCGTCAAGTAACAAGACTTCTTTATAATAAAGAAACTGCTAAAACAAGCAATGCAGCTGAAGAAATTGATTTCTATAAAAAGCAATATAGAATTGTTCTTCGTAACTGTGGTTTTATTGATCCTGAAAATATTGACGAATATCTTGCACGTCAAGGTTATGAAGCATTAGAAAAAGTATTATTCGATATGACACCAGAAGATGTTATTGGCGAATTAAAGATTGCTGGGCTTCGTGGACGTGGTGGTGCAGGTTTCCCAACTTGGATGAAATGGAATTTCACCAAAATGGCTCAAAACGATGTAAAGTATGTTGCTTGTAATGCTGATGAAGGTGATCCAGGAGCTTACATGGATCGTTCAACACTAGAAGGCGATCCTCATTCAATTCTTGAAGGTATGACAATTTGTGGACACACAATTGGTGCATCTAAAGGTTTTATTTATATCAGAGCAGAATATCCATTAGCTATTCATAGACTTGAAATTGCAATTGCACAAGCTCATGAATACGGTTTATTAGGTGAAGATATTTTAGGTTCAGGTTTCGACTTTGATATTGAAATAAGATATGGTGCTGGTGCATTTGTTTGCGGTGAAGAAACTGCTCTTATTCAATCATTAGAAGGTCATAGAGGTATGCCTCAACCAAGACCTCCATTTCCTGCAGTTAAGGGACTATGGCAAAGACCAACTTGTTTAAACAATGTTGAAACTTGGGCAAATATTCCTGTAATTCTAACTCGTGGCGGCGAATGGTTCCACAAGATTGGTACAGAAGATAGCCCTGGAACAAAGGTATTCGCTTTAACAGGTAAGATTAAAAACTCTGGCTTAGTTGAAGTTCCAATGGGAACAACATTAAGAGAAATCATTTATGATATCGGTGGTGGTATCACTGATAACAAAAAATTCAAAGCAGTTCAAACTGGTGGACCTTCAGGCGGAATGATAAGTTCTGCTAACCTTGATACTCCAATTGACTTCGGTCGTTTGCAGTCTATTGGTTCCATGATGGGATCTGGCTCAATGATTGTAATGAATGAAGATGATTGTATCGTAGATGTGGCTAAATTCTACCTAGAATTCTCTGTTGATGAAGCTTGTGGTAAATGTGCTCCATGTCGTATTGGTGGTCGTACTCTATTAAATCTATTAGAAAAGATAACAGCCGGAAATGGTGAATTGTCAGATATTAAGAAGATTAGAGATGTAGCTCATGCAATGCAAATAGGTTCTCTTTGTGCATTGGGTCAGACAGCTCCAAATCCATTAATATCTGCACTTGACAACTTTGAAGATGAGTTCATGGCTCATATTGTAGATAAAAAATGTAAAGCCGGTAAGTGTAAGAAATTAATTACTTACGTAATCGATCCTGAAAAGTGTGTTGGATGTACTGCATGTGCACGTAAGTGTCCTGTTGGTGCTATTAGCGGTGAAGTTAAGAAGCCTCATGTAATTGATTCGACAATATGTATCAAGTGTGGCGCTTGTTATCAAGCATGTAAGTTCGGTGCTATTTCAATTCACTAGGTCGGAGGAATAAATGATTAATTTAAAGATAAACGGAATCCCAGCGGAAGTCGAAGATGGAACTACAGTTCTTAACGCTGCTAAATCAGTAGGCGTTAAGATTCCAACTCTATGTTACCATCCAGACTTAACTCCTTTTGCTTCATGCGGTATGTGTATCTGCAAGCAAGAAGGGAATAAGAAAATAATTCGTGCGTGTTCAACTCCAGCAAGCGAAGGTATGAGTGTTATTACCAACGATTCAGAATTGTTCCAAGTAAGAAAAACTATATTAGAGATGACTTTAAGTACTCACCCAGCATCATGTTTAACATGCATAAGAAACGGCAATTGTGAATTACAAACACTTGCAGCTGAGTTTGGTATTAGAGAAATTCCTTATGCTCCAAATGTATCTGATGCTCCAATTGATGATAGTTCACCATCAATTGTACTTGACCCTGCTAAATGTATTAAATGTGGTCGTTGTGTACAGGTTTGTCAGGAATTACAGGGTGTATTTGCTCTTGAATTTATAGGTCGTGGTGATAAAACTACCATGAGTCCTGCGGCTCAACTTAAGTTGAATGATTCTCCATGTGTTAAATGTGGACAATGTATCGTTCACTGCCCAGTTGGTGCCATTCATGAAGTGGATGAAACTGATAAGTTAAGAGAAGCAATTCTTGATCCAACAAAGACAGTATGTGTTCAAATGGCACCAGCTACTCGTGTTGGTATTAGTGAAGAATTCAATTTACCTGTTGGAACAGTTTCTACTGGTAAGTTATACTCATCATTAAGAGCTATTGGCTGTGATAAGATATTTGATACTAACTTTAGTGCTGATTTAACAATCATGGAAGAAGGTTCTGAGTTTGTTAGAAGATTGACAACAGAGGGCGAGGTTCTTCCTCAGTTCACATCATGTTGTCCAGCTTGGGTTGATTATGTTGAAAAATATTTCCCTGAGTTAAATGAAAACTTATCATCTGCAAAATCTCCTATGATGATGCAAGGTGCTGTTACAAAAACATATTATGCTAAAGAAGCAAAAATTGATCCAAAAGATATCTATAGTGTTGCTATCATGCCTTGTACTGCTAAGAAGTTTGAAAGAGGTAGAGATGATAACATGAAGAGTTCTGGATACGATGATGTAGATCTAGTATTAACAACAAGAGAACTTGCAAGATTATTCAGAGCTCAAGGAATAGATCTTTCTATCATGCCTGACCAAGATGCAGATAACCCAATCGGTGAATACTCCGGTGCTGGTACTATTTTTGGTGTAACAGGTGGTGTTATGGAAGCTGCTGTTAGAACTGCTTACAAACTTGTAACAGGCGAGGAACTTGATAAAGTTGAAGTTGCTGCTGTTAGAGGAATGGATAGTGTTCGTAAGGGTGAAGTTGATATCAAGGGAACAAAAGTTCGTGTTGCTATAGTTAATGGACTTGCAAATGCAAAAGCAATCTGTCAAGAAGTACTTGATGCTAAGATAGCGGGCGAACCTGCTCCTTACGATTTCATCGAAGTAATGGCTTGTCGTGGTGGATGTATTGCTGGTGGTGGTCAACCTTATGGAACCACTGATGAAATACGTAAAGAACGTATTGCAGGTCTTTATTCTGATGATGAACATAGTGAATTAAGAAAATCACATGAAAACCCTTCAATTAAAAAGATTTATGTTGATTATCTTGATAAACCATTATCTCATAAAGCACATGAATTGTTACACACAACTTATGTAAAAAGAAAAATTTACGAAGCTTAGTAATAACTTATAATAATATGACCGATCTATTAACTTAGGTCGGTTTTTTTGGAGCATTGAATAATTTAAATACTTTTTTCTATTGGGATTCAAAATATTCTCATATTAATGAAATTAAGAAATTTTGAGCGCTTTACCATTGCTTGCCATAATGGTATTATTAGTCACTACGTTTTGTAGAAAAAATAAACATCTAGTGTGAAAATTAGAAAAGCACAATTAGAAGGAATAAGATGAAATTAAAAAATATCCTTAGTGAAGATTTGGTTACTATCGATTTGCAAGGAAGTAACAAAGAAGAAATTATTAATGAGTTACTTGAAGTACTTGTTAAAAATAATAAATTAAAAGATAAAGAATTAGCTTTTCACGATATTATGGAAAGAGAAAATCAAATGTCTACAGGAATTCAACAAGGTGTTGCAATTCCTCATGCAAAGACAAAAGCAGTTGATAATCTTGTTGCATGTATTGGTGTAATGAAATGTGGAGTTGATTTTCAATCCTTGGATGGTATTGCTAGTAATATTTTTATATTAACATTATCTCCAACCGATCATATTGGACCACACGTTCAATTTTTAGCAGAAATTAGTCGAATTATTAGAACAGAAGATGCAAGAAATAAAATTCTTGCAGCAACAAGTAAAAAACAAGTTTTATCAGTTTTTGGTATTTAGTTTATTTTTAAAGGAGGGAGCTAAAGCATGGCTGAGGAAATGATGGTATTGATGTTGCAATTAGGGGTAATCTTAATTGCAGCTAAATTTATAGGTTACGTGTTCGCAAAATATTTAAAACAACCAAAAGTTTTAGGAGAGCTTATTGCAGGTATGATAATTGGTCCTTATCTATTAGGTGGTATTCCTTTGGGTAGTCTTGGACCTTTATTTTTATTGCCTCCTAATTCAACAATTCCAGTTTCACCTGCCTTGTATGGAATTTCTACTTTAGGATCAATTTTCTTGTTGTTTAACTCAGGACTTGAAACAGATTTGCCCACTTTTATAAAATTTAGTGGAAAAGCAACTGTTATTGGTTTGAGTGGAGTTTTGGTATCCTTCTTTTTAGGAGCAGGGGTAACAGTTCTTCTTAGACCAGAAGTTCATTCAATGATGGATCCAGCTGCATTGTTTCTAGGAACAGTATGTACAGCTACATCCATTGGTATAACGGCAAGAATTCTTGGGGAAAACAAAAAGATTGCAACACCTGAAGGGGTTACAATAATGGCAGCAGCTGTTCTTGATGATGTAATTTCAATTGTTCTCTTATCCGTTGTTGTTGGTGTTTCATCTGTACAACTAGAAGGTGGCTCTGTTGCTTGGGGTATGATTGGTCTTGTTGCATTTAAAGCAATTGCATTCTGGGCAATCTGCATGTTATTAGGAATTTTTCTTGCTCCTCACTTTACAAAGAACATGAAAAAACTTGGTAATCTACCTTTGATTACAGAAGTAGCCTTTGGTATTGCATTGCTTCTAGCAGGGTTTTCAGAAATGGCAGGTCTTGCAATGATTATTGGTGCATACATTACAGGTCTTGCATTGAGTCAAACAGATGTAGCTCATGCATTAAGTACAAGAATTGAATCAGTAAGTGAATTCTTTGTTCCTGTATTCTTTGCTGTTATGGGTATGATGGTTAACTTTAATGCATTGAAGTCTGTACTTGGATTTGCACTTGCATTTTCTGTTATAGCCTTTGTTGGTAAATTGCTTGGCTGTGGCATTCCAGCTTTATTTGTTGGATTCAATAAAAGAGGTGCCTTTAGAATTGGTGCTGGTATGTTACCTCGTGGTGAGGTTACCTTGATTGTTGCAGGAATTGGTCTTGCCTCCGGTGCAATAAACCATGAACTATTTGGTGTTGCAGTTATGACCATGTTGTTTGCATCAGTAACAGCTCCTCCACTGTTGGTAGCAGCATTTAAAAATCCTATTAGTGGATATAAGAAAAAATTGAATATGAACAATACTGATAATCAGGTTACAATTGAGCTTGATTTTCCTTCAATGAGAGCTGCACAGTTTATCTGTGATACAGTTATGGATGGTTTTGTTCAAGAAGGTTTTTTTGTATCAACTGTGGACAGTAGTAAATATGCATCTTATCAAATTAGAAAAGAGGAAGTTATTATTCTATTGAATATATTGCAAGAGGAAGATTCAGCTGCAAAGATTAGATTCTTCTGCAATAAAAAGGATGAATCATTTGTAAGATTGATGATGTTAGATTCTGTAGCAGATTTTCAGGAATTTGCACAAACACTAACATCTATGAAAGATCCTAATATGATGAGTGCCCAATTGTTAATCAACATGTTTAGTGCGAATTAATAGTTAAAAAG
>CAYWGU010000091.1:0-11010 GCA_964457975.1 uncultured Spirochaetaceae bacterium
GTGTTATTCCAGTAATCTTCGCATCAGCTTTGTTAAGTTTCCCACTTCAAATTGCTTCTAGTTTAGGAGCCGAGGTGAGTTGGTTAGCAACGTTTTCAAACTGGTTAAGTCCACAGGGTGCCCCTTACATGGTAATATATGCCCTGTTAATTATCGGTTTTGCATTCTTCTATACTCAGGTTACTATGAATCCTGTAGAGATGGCTAAGCAGATTCGTGAAAACGGTGGTTCAGTTCCTGGTGTCAGGGCAGAAAAACTTGAGGGTTACCTCACAAAAGTTATAAACCGTATCGTTCTTCCTGGAGCAATATTCTTAGCTGCAATCGCATTGATTCCAACTATAGTACAGAAGTTCTTCAATTTCCCACAATCAGTAGCAATGTTGTTTGGTGGTACCTCATTAATCATTATGGTAGGAGTAGATCTCGATACCATGAGACAAGTTGAGGGTGTTATGAAGATGCATCATCAAGATGGTATATTTAGCCAAGTAAAAGCTAGAAAATAATAGGAGCTTAATATGAAAGTCAGAGCAAGTGTCAAACCAATTTGTGACAAGTGCAAGGTAATCAGAAGAAATGGGGTTGTTCGCATTATTTGTGAAAACCCTAAGCATAAGCAAAGACAAAAGTAAGGTTCGGCGAAAGCCACCTCTCTAGAAATATTTTAGGAGGCCATTCATGGCAAGAATTGCAGGTATTGACTTGCCGAACAAAGCTGTTAAGATCGCATTAACGTATCTATATGGCATCGGTAATGTCTCAGCGGTTGAAATTTGTAAAAAAACAAATATTGATCCTGATGTAAGAATGAATACACTATCTCCAGAAGAATTAGTAATAATTCGTACTGAGATAGATGAAAATTATAAAGTTGAAGGTCGTCTTCGTACAGAAACAGCCTTAAACATTAAGCGTCTTATGGACATCGGTTGCTATCGCGGCCTTCGTCACAGAAAGGGCTTACCAGTACGTGGGCAGAAGACTAAAACTAATGCAAGAACACGTAAGGGTAAGAAAAAGACCGTCGCTGGTAAGAAGAAATAAGGAGTAGATAAATGGCTACAGCAAAACGTAAAGCTAAAAAGACTGTTTATGAAGGTAATGTTTACATTCAAGCAACTTTTAATAACACTATCGTAACTCTTACAGACCTTGAAGGAAATGCCATTTCATGGGCATCTGCTGGTGGTCTTGGATTCCGTGGTGCAAAAAAATCAACTCCATATGCTGCTCAGACAACTTGTGAAACAGCTGCAAAGAAGGCTATGGATTATGGTCTTCGTGAAGTACATGTTTTCGTAAAGGGTCCTGGTGTTGGTCGTGAAAGCGCAATCCGTGCTCTTGGTGTATTAGGATTAAAGGTACGTTCTATTAAAGACGTAACTCCTATTCCTCACAACGGTTGTCGTCCTCGTAAGACACGTAGAGTTTAATTTTATGGGGCATTTTCAAGTGAATCTTGGGATGCTATTAATAAGAGGATGGTCCCTTAGGGACCTATCCTACGCCAAACAATAGACAGATGATTTTAATTTATCATTTGTTGTATTCCAGACTTTAAGGAGTAACCATGGCACGCAAAAACCTCTTGAAGGGTTTTAAAAAACCCAAGGGAACAAATTTTGAGCACAATGCGGTAGAGGCTAACTACGGTAAATTTACTGCATATCCATTTGAACGTGGATTCGGAACTACAATTGGAAATACGCTCAGAAGAGTTCTTTTATCTTCAATCCAAGGTTATGCAGTAACTGCTGTAAAGTTCACTAGCTTCAATGAAGAAGGTGTACCTCACTTAATTTCAAGCGAATTTGATCAACTTCCAGGTGTTGTAGAAGATATTTCAGATATAATCTCATCATTAAAGAAGTTACAGATTAAATTGCCTGAAGATTGTGAAAGCGTTAATCTTTTAATTGAATGTAAAGGACCAGGATTAATTACTGGTGCGAACTTTGAACGCGGACAGGTAGAGATCACAAATAAAGATCTTGTACTCTTCACAATGATGGATGATGCAAATATTGAGATGGAAATTCAAATTGACTTAGGACGTGGTTATGTACCATCTGAAGTTAATGAGAATTATATTGAGGAAGTTGGTACAATTGCTATCGACGCTTTCTTCAGTCCTGTATCTCGTGTTAAATATTTCATTGAACCAACTCGTGTAGGTTATAGAAATGACTATGATAAGTTAATTCTAGAAATTTATACAGATGGAACAATAGCTCCTGTAAATGCACTAGCTGAAGCTGCTAAAATTGCGAAGGATCATTTCTCCGTATTTATTAACTTTGATGAAGCATTGATCAGTAGTGAAGAAGAAATTGACGTAGAAGAGGAAAAAGTAAGAAAGATTCTTAATACCTCAGTTGAAGAATTAGAATTAACAGTTCGTTCTAGTAACTGTCTTAAGAATGCAAATATCCGAACTATTGGCGATTTAACTAAAAAAACTGAAGACGAAATTGCTAAAACTAGGAATTTCGGTAAGAAGTCCCTTGCAGAGATCAAAGACAAACTTAAAGAGTGGAATCTTAGTCTAGGCATGACTGATTATAGTGTTTTAAAAAACACTGTGAATGTACCTGGTAATAAGGAAGAAGAAGATGAATCATAGAATTGGTTTCAACCCGTTAAGCAGAACTGCTGCTGAACGTAGTGCTTTGTTGCAAGGTCTTGTAACCTCTCTTTTCAGATATGAAAGAATTGAGACTACACAAGCCAAAGCTCTTGAAGCTCGCAGAAAAGCAGAGAAAATGATCACTCGTGCAAAAGTAGATAGTGTTCATAATCGTCGTATTATTGATAAAAACCTTAAGGACCAATCAGTTCTTAATAAGTTGTTTACAGTAATTGCACCAGCAAACATCGACCGTAATGGTGGGTATACCCGTATTTTAAAAACTGGTTACCGCAGAGGTGATGCTGCAGAAATGTGCATTCTTGAATTAGTTGTTAAAACAACCAAAGAAGAGAAAACTGACAAATAACCTTGGTTTAATTACCAAGTAGTATTTAAGGTGGAGTTTGATAAAGCCTCCCAACCTTAGATGCAAAATTTAAATGTCTCATTTATGAGGCTTAGCCGCTACCTTTGGGTGGCGGTTTTACTTTACCCATATAACCATTAAAACTTGACAATATAGCATTTGTTACGTAGAATTGATTAATATTACAACATAGGAGAATTTTAATATAATGATTAAAATTATAATGTATCTCCTTCTTGTTGTTCTTGGTACGGCGTTAGGTTTTACCTTACGCTGGCTGTATTCGAAATTTAAACTGACATCTGCAGAACAAAAAGCCCAAAGGCTTATGAGTGAAGCAGAGAAAGATGCTGAAGCAAGAGGTAAGGAACTTATACTTGAAACTAGAGACAAGCTGTTGAGTGAACAACAGCAAGTCGAAAAGGAAGCAAGAGAAAGACGAAGCGAATTGCAACGTTCCGAAAGACGTAATCTTCAAAAAGAAGAGAATCTGGAGCGAAAACAGTCTGAACTAGATGCTATTAAGAATCAACTAGAAGATAGGACAAGGGGAATTGGGAAAAAAGAAGCGCTTTTAGAGGAAAAAGAAAACTCTGTTATTTCTGAATTGGAAAAAATTGCTCGTATGAGTCAAGATGAAGCAAAAGAAACAATTATAGAAACATTGCAGAACGAAGCTAAAAGAGATGCTCAAGTATTAATAAATAAAATTGAACAAGAAGCGCAGTTAAAAGCTGACAAAGTTGCTCGTGATATCATACTAACATCCATTCAAAGAATGGCAACAGAAGTTAGTGGTGATGCTACAATTACATCTGTAAGTTTACCCGGAGATGAAATGAAGGGTAGAATTATTGGACGTGAAGGTAGAAATATTCGAACACTTGAAACATTAACTGGTGTAGATATTATCATTGATGATACACCAGAAGCTGTTGTTATTTCTTGTTTTGATCCAGTTAGAAAAGAAATTGCTCGTGTGGCACTTGAAAGACTTGTTCAAGATGGAAGAATTCATCCATCACGAATTGAAGAAGTTGTTAACAAGGTTGCCAAGGAAGTCAATAGAACCATTGCTGATGAAGGTGAGAAGCTTGTATTTGATATGGGTATTCACAACATAAGTCAGGAAATGATTAGAGCTTTAGGCAGATTGTACTTCAGAACCAGTTATGGTCAGAACGTACTAAGCCATAGTAGAGAGGTTGCAATCCTTTCTGGCATGATTGCCAGTGAGATTGGAGCAGATCCTGAAATTGCTAAGAGAGCTGGTCTTCTACATGATATTGGTAAGGGTATTGAAACTGAAAGTGATGCTAACCATGCAGAGCTTGGAGCGGAACATGCCAAACGTCTTGGAGAGAGTCCTGTTATTGTTAATGCAATACTTGCTCACCACAATGATGTTGAACCAAAATCACCAGAGGCCATTATAGTTCAGATTGCTGATGCAATAAGTGCTGCTCGTCCTGGTGCTCGTCGTGAGACACTTGATAATTATATTAAGAGACTTGAAAGTCTTGAAACTATAGCTACAAGCTTTGAAGGTGTTGAAAAGGCTTTTGCTGTACAGGCTGGTAGAGAACTTAGAATATTGGTTAATAATAATAGTGTTGACGATGATGGTGCAAAGGAAATGGCTAAGGGTGTGGCTTCAAGAATTGAAGCAGAACTTAGATATCCTGGCAGAATTAAAGTTACGATTATTAGAGAGACGCGTATTACAGAATACGCAAGATAATATATAGGGGGTGATAAGCCCCCTTTTATAATTTTTTAGGAAAAGATTGTGGGAAATAATATTACAGCCTTGATGTTGGGTGATGTCTGTGGACAGCCTGGAATGCGAGCACTATTTGTAGGGCTTGGACAGTTGATTAAAGATACAAGAGCTGATGTTGTTGTTGTTAATGGCGAGAATGCAGCCAATGGATTTGGCCTTAATGAAGAAGAGAAGAATCAAATTTTTTCCTTGGGTGTTGATGTTATAACCAGTGGTAACCATATATGGCAGCAGGAAGATCTTTATAATTCATTGAAAGATGATCATCGATTGCTACGTCCATTAAATTATCCCTCTGGAACTCTTGGACATGGATCCATAATTTTAGAAAAGAAGGGTGTTAAGATTGGTGTTATAAATGTACAAGGAAGAATTTCTCTTCCTATAACAGATGATCCCTTCAAGAGTGCTGAAGAAGAAGTAAGAAAATTTAAGAATAAGTGTGATGTTATTTTGGTTGATATGCATGCAGAAAACCATGAAGAGAAAAAGGCTGTTGCCATGTATCTTGATGGTAAGATAAGTGTATTGGTTGGAACTCATACTCACGTTCAAACAGCAGATGAGATGATTCTTCCAAAAGGTACAGGCTTCATTACTGATTTGGGTCTTACCGGTCCAAGTGATAGTGTTATTGGAAGTGATCCAGAAATATCAATTAAGAAGCAACTAACTCAAATGCCAATTAGAACTCAAATACACAATACAGCCCCCGTAATCAATGGAATAAAAGCTGTTATTGATACAAAAAATGGTAAGTGCATTTCAATAGAAAGAATTAGTAAGAAGTTCTTGGTTTAATATGTCAAAAAAAATTCCCTTATTATTAAAATTAGCTCAGGATTTTCCTGAATATACAAAAGATCAACTAACGGCCTTCATTATTTGCAAGAATGTTAAGGTCGATGGTGAGCTGTTGGCCATGCCAAAAGAAAAGATTGACAGTGAGAGTGATATATCATTCACATTTGATAAATATGTATCACGTGGTGGCTACAAACTTGAAGCAGCTCTTGCTGCATTTAACATCGATGTGAAAGATGGAGTTATACTTGATGCAGGTTCCTCTACCGGAGGTTTTACCGATTGTCTTCTTCAACATGGAGCAAAAATTGTTCATAGTGTTGATGTAGGATACAATCAACTTGATTGGAAGATGAGAACAGATGAAAGAGTTGTGGTTCATGAGAAGCAGAACATAATGAATCTTAAAGAATTGGATCCTCCTGCAATTGGTGCTGTATGTGATCTATCATTTAGATCAATTTCAGGTGCAGCCTCTCATGTGTTGAATTTAAGTGGAAATAACTTTCTTCTTTGTCTTATAAAACCACAATTTGAAATGCCAAGATGGCAGCAGGATTTTTCTGGTGTTGTTAAATCAAAAGAACTTTTAAAAGAAATCATGATGCATGTTTATGAAATATTGAGTGAGGATAAAATAGGAATTAAATCTCTTATTTTGAGTCCCATAAAAGGAAGAAAGGGAAATACAGAATTCTTATCTCATCTAATACCTGGTGAGGGTTTGAGTGAGGAAGATTATTCTGCACTTTGTGATAGATTGATAGAAAGTATAGAGTAATACCTAGAGGCTTCTCAAAATGATTAAATTTATTTGAACTTTATGGAACAATCCCATAAGAATTGAAAAGTGGGTTTGATAAATAATAAAATTAGTAAATATAAAATAATTTATGAGATGTAAGTGTTGCATTCTATCATGTTTAATTCAAAGACTAAGCACAGACCTTGCTATTGCATCTTCCCTTTTATACCATATAAACACTTGAGGGAGTAAACAATGAACAAACGATTTTCAAAGGAAAAATTTATTGAAGATTTGAAGATATATAGAACTGAAAAACATATTAGCCAAACTATATTAGCTGAAAAAATTGAATTTACAATCTGATTCTTCATTGTTAAGAATAGAACATGGTAAGACTTATCCAAGTAAAGAAATCTTTGAAAAGTTTTGTGATTTAGCAAATAAAACGAAGGATTCTTATTGGTATAAAGAAGATGAATTTATTCCTTTTGCCTCATTAAAGAGCAATAAATTTGAAATTAATTCAGTTGAAATAGAAAAGCTCTGCACAAATATTGAAACTCGAGAATATCTAAATTGTCTTAAGAAAAGGTATTATGGAAAATAAAATTCTAAAAAACTTGATACCAAATTTCAAGCTTGATACTTCACCATAACAAATATAGATTTGCCTTATAGTTGGTATTATCTAAATATCCAAAACCATTCAATTAATTGGTGGCATTTGGATTTTTTTGTCATTTTTATCCTTGTACCGATCAAGCATCTGAGGATGTTTTTATACAGGGACTCAATCAATTTTAATCTCTTATCAAAGAAGTTCTTCCTTTAATTATTCAAGATGCTAAAGTCCTTGGAATCATTAAGAATAATTGCTTACTTTTACCTATGGTTGGGCTAATGCCTGAATTTTTGTTTGCATCTATGGGTAAATTCCACTTGTAACGCACAAGAAAGCCCTCGTGGCTGTAGTTGTCGTTATATTTGATAAACACCTTTGGTTAAGTAACAAGTTGCCGTGAGCTGCTATTTAGCTAATTCTCCAAGGTGGCTGATACTTTTACAATTACTTGGGATAATTGCAATTTATGAATTTAATGTTATTGCTAGATAATATGGAACATTCATCAAAAATAAATTATAATTTCAATTATAAAAGATATAACAAGTTGCAATAAGACCGACTTTTTATATAATCTATGATAAATTGATTATAGGAATATTTTATAATTTGTTTAATGGTAAAACAATTTTTTCTTTTTTTGCTATAAATAGTTCGAATTTAATATTAGGTTATTGATAATATTTTCTATTACAGTACACTATCAATATATTTCTTATTTTAACAATTTTATCGAGGACCCCTATGAAAAGCAAAATAAAAACTACTTTATTAATAGCAATATTTACAATAAATGCATTGTATGCCATTGCACCAACAACTTTGTTTGATAGAGATTCCTTTGTTGTTACTTCTGTTGATTATCTAGCTAGAAGATCCAATATAATTGGAATCTATGACAACTTTCCTGCCACCGGCACAAAAGTTCTATATACGTTTAATCAGATTGATAGACAGCAACTTACAGACGTTGAAAAGAGTTTATATGATCAGGTGGACGAAGAGTTAAATAAAAAATCAAATTTCATCAATGATGATGATGGATTTTTAGCCAATATTCAAATTCCAATAACCATGGAAGGCTTTTATTATAATACACATGATGGTAGTCCGTTAAAACAATATGAATTGGATGATCAATATAAAGATGTTGCTCCTTGGTTTGATTTTAGAGCTCAATTGTCTTTTGGTGAAAATATTTTTGGCTACGCCCAATTTGCCATCAAAGATAGATTAAATTATAAATTAACTGATTTAGCATCAAATTTTAGCATGAACTTGGATTCCTTTGCTCTTGTTCCAAATAATGGTAGTAATTTTGAAATCCATCAGCCTTTTAAAATTGGGTTATCTGTTGGAGATAATAATTATAACTTTCAAATAGGAAGAAATAGACTATCAGTGGGATCTGGAATTACAGGTAACTTTTTTATAGGTGATAATTTTAGCAAACAAGATTATACCTCCCTTTCTCTTTTTTCATCCTTTATTAATTATACCATTTCAGTTACAGAGTTTGATCAACAAAGTAGTTCTCTTAACTTTGATTCAATTTCATTTAATGGAAAGCATCAATATAGAGTTATGAATAGAATGCGATTTGAAATACTTAAAAACCTTTCCTTGGATATTTATCAAGGAGCACTCTTTCAGACGGATAGTATAAACTTTAGAATGGTAATTCCTTTTATGTACGTTCATAACTATTTTAATTTTTCTGATTCTACAATAATTAGTGGAAATGATGAAGCGAATAATATTTTTGGTATTCAAGCTAAATGGGTAATCAATAAAGGAAATGAATTAAACTTTATTGCAACCTTTGATCAAATACAAATATTTGAATCAGCTGAAGAAATTCCCCAAGCCTATGGTATTTTAATTAATTATAAGAACTCCAGTCCCCTTAAAAAGGGTATGCTTAATAATAGTTTGGAATTTGTATATACATCTCCCTATCTTTATCTAAATGAAAAATATAACTCTGAAGAAGATAGGGACAATAAAAACCCCAATTATAACTATGATCACATCTATGGTAATAGTTATGGAGATGATGGTGCGGATGAGATTGGTTACTCTGGTTATTATTATGGTCCAGATACACTAATGCTTGCTTACTCCATTAACTACTCTGAGATAATTGCTTATCCTAATAATGATAATATAAGAGAATGGAACATTGGAGCTGATTTAACTCTTAGAGTTCATGGAACAAAAGGAATTAAAGTTAATTCAGTTTATGAAGATATCTTAGGAAATGCAGAATCCTCTTTGATGGTTGGTATACCTGAAACAATACTTAGCTTTATGCCAAAGGGATCTATGGATTTGACTGATTATCTAAGCATTAATGGATCTCTTAATTTCAATACAATCTTCAATCATTATCATGATATCAGCTCTCCTGTATTCTTTGATATACAAGCCAAAATTGGTCTTATATTTAATTTTTTATAAAATTAAATCTTGTAAAACATCGCATGGATCATAGAATACTTGAGGTATAAGCAGTTATCGTCTAAATGGTAAATATTTATGGTTGAATTCAACAATCATAAAAGGACGAATTCTCTTTTTATGATGGAATAAAAATTTATTTTGCTAAAAATAATAAAACCCTACAAAGATAATAGCCTTTTTAATTAAAACAATATATGTTGGTGCCATGATAACAAAAAAGAAACTATTTAAACTCTGGTTACCACTTGCACTTATGTGGATTGTAATGGCCCTTGAGTCCCCTATGATAACCAGTGCTATTTCACGACTTCCTGATGCCTTAAATCAATTGGCTGCATTCGGATTTTCCTTTGCTCTTGCACTATTGATTGAAGGTCCCGTTATTCACATGTTGAGTGCAGGTACTGCAATAACAACTTCTGTTTCATCTTATAAGAAATTATTATCAATTCAAAGATTTCTTGCTATAGTAACTACATTAATTCATATATTTTTAAGCATTACACCTGTATTTAGGTTTATGGCAGTAAATATAATGAGTTTGCCTTCTGAGTTGGTACAACCAGCTCATCAAGCCTTTGCAGTGATGATACCTTGGTCTGCAACCATTGGTTACAGACGATTGTGGCAAGGTGTAATGATTAAACATGGAAGAAGTAAATACGTTCCAATTGTAATGTATATTAGAATTACTCTTGCAGCTATTGTGCTTGCCATAGGTTTAATTTTTCAGCCTTTTGATGGAGCCTTGCTTGGAGGAATTACATTAACGGTCGGAGTTATTTCTGGAATGATTAGTGCCTATATCTTTGCAAAGCCCTGTCTTGATGCACTACCTAAAACAGATAATTCAGATATTAATAAGAATCAAATGATTGCTTTCTATGTTCCTTTGGCAATTACCTCAATGATTAACTTAGGAGTACGTCCTCTTTTAAATATTGGTATTGTGCGTGGAACTTTTCCCATTGAATCTCTTGCTCTATGGCCTATAGTGCTTGCATACATATTCCTTTACACATCAATTGCACAATCTCTTCAAGAAATAATAATTGCAGAATATAAAAAAGAAAACCTTAGGGTGGTAAAGAGCTTTGTTAACACTGTGGCAGCAGTTCTTGTTTCGACTTATATTGTGATTTATTTAATAAGACCCTTATGGGAATTATGGTTTGTTAATATTTCAAGTGTTCCCCCAGAACTTCTTGTATACCTTCCAGTAACACTTGCTATATTTATGATTATGCCTTTGGTATCTGCTAAGATCTCATGGTTTAGAGCAATACTTGTTGCAGAAAGAAAAACAACCAGCTTGACCTATGCTGTATTCATCAATGTTGGTACCCTTTTGCTGATTATTTATGGACTGCCTCATTTTGTGCAGATTCCTGGCGTATACCTTGCATCTCTTGCCTATCTTTTTTCATATTTATTTGAATCCTTGTTCTTGTTTTACAGATCAAGAAAACTACATATTGGAATTATTGATAAAGAAAATAAGATAGCTTAAATTTGAAGAGGATAACTAGTTGTTATTTGCCATTTTAGAATTATCATAAACCACACCATCAATTAAAAGAACAAACTTTGC
>CAYWGU010000092.1:0-10752 GCA_964457975.1 uncultured Spirochaetaceae bacterium
AGTAGTCATCTCTTATTCTGGTTCAGTTACCTTTTCATCAATTGGGGAATGCTCCTGTTTTATACTCTATTAGATATAAATAATATTTGTGCATTCCTGCAACTCCCGACAATTTGACTATAGAGCCTCTTTCTCTCACATAAAATGTACGCACATAATACTAAAATCTATATACGACATCAAGTCCCAAAAAGCCAGGACCATCCCAAAAGCTACGAATATTTAGAAATATCCAAGCAAGAATACAGAAAACTTAAACATCTTAATTTTTACCCATTTTCAATGTGCCCTAAAAGTATTGTCGATGATTCGAATAAAATAAATAAATAAATAAAAAGAGGGGAATTACTCGCTCAAAGCTTCTTGGTTTTAAAAAAAGTCCATGCTGCAATGTTACTTTGAGCTTCTATACAAACGTTTTAGAAGTTTTAAAGATGAATCAAATGAATTTATATACTATATTAAAACATGTAGAGTAATTTGCCATAAATGCAAAAAGACTTTTACTGTTTTACCACATTTTCTAAATCCTCATAAAATAATGACGGCTATTGTCATTTATACGGCCATTAAGGATTACATAACAAACGAAAATAAAGATACATTGGTTTTCAAAGTAATTCAGCAAAGGTGGTATCTTCAATTCTATCACGCCGCAACAAATTATGTATTTCAATATAGGCTCTCTTTACTACAAATTCTAGAAATACTACGAGTCAATAACTTCTATGCACCATCCAAACATATATCTTTTAAATTTAGTTAACTACTGGTATTTAAAATTCCTTTTGCAAAAGTATTCAAATAGTTTTATATACAATTTGCAAGTAATAATGGTATGTAATTTGAGTACAACAAAACAAAATAGTAAATTCGCTGTTAAGTGCTGGTTAGGTTTTCATTTTGGGTAGATCCAAGCCTTATAAAAGTTTTTACAATATGGATACAGAATACATAGCAAGGACATAATGAGACCAACAATTCCAAAAGTGGCAGGGATTGTCATAAATATTGCTGAAATCAAAGCTAAAATTGCAGTAGATTTGGAGATAACATTACTCTGAAACATCGTAAAAGAAATTAAAAACAATACAATATCATTAAGAAAGTAGTAGGTAATATAAGATAAACCTTTCCATTCCAATAGCATGTTTTGTGCAGATTAAATTAAAATCTTTTGTGACAATTGATTAGATGTAAAAAGATATTCCTTGCTTATTAGAAACATCTCTACAGCCTTATTTGAAGAGATATAAGAAATCAAACCGATAGTTCCTAGTAGGAAAGCTATTGTAATAGAATTTCTATTTGTTGTGTACAACGCTAAAAATAGTGACAAATAAATAAATGCCATTATGATATTATTAAAAAGGTACAAAAGATCCATATGAATCAAACCTAAAAATGGGTTTGTATTGAACAACTCTATCCAACCTAATGTTGATTGAGGATGTGGTGAGAGAACAAATATAATAATCTAAATTGGTATAATTATTAGCATTATAATAGTTAGAAAGCTGTTGTTTTATAAATTGAATTCCAATTTTGTGTTTTTTGTTTAATCATATTTTACTTCCTCTTTTTTTGTTTGTGCTACATCAAGACTTACACATAACATTCCTTATTGGATGATGTTAGCCACAGATAGTTCTAATTATTATCTCATGAATCTTTATAAAATTGTATTACCTTAAATCCAATCATTGGTTACCAAGCAAGAGAAAGTATTACTGCTAATGCAAGGATTATTCCTCCCAATATTATTCACGCCCTTTTCCACATGGTTGAAGCCAATAAGACCTCGCCTGCTGTTAGCAACTGATTTTTTGCAAAACTATCATCAGTCATAGCATATTTATTACTCAAGTTTAATGGTGGATATGCGGAAGGAATTGCTAATAATAATAATGTTGTTTCTATGAAAATAAAAAATATCCCAAAAATGGAGGCAAACTAATTCTTGTTTTGCAAAACATCATATATTGAATAGAAAATCCTGTAATCGAGTGGGATGAAAACGACTGTAAAAAGATCTAATCTTAGCAAAGTAGTAAATTTATTAATCTCAAATAAATTAAAAAAAACAATTATATTTTTTTGGTTACCCTGCCCGCAACAATAGAATACGAATTGTAGCAATTGAATATAGTAGGAATAAGAAGCTACAAATATCTTCTATTATTAAAAAGGATTTTCATTTTGAATCCATCTTTTAATCCTTCATCAAATGATTTGCCTGAACTTAACAGTATTTAATTCCGACTTCATCATTTTAATATTATAATCAAAACTAAAAAGTATAAACTATCTAGTGTTCAATATCCTGTAACAATACAAATATGAGAAGCTGTTTGTAGCTTTTTATAATTAAGAAATCAAGATAGTCTAAGTTAGATAAGCCAATACTCTTTGTTCGTTTATTTGTGACTCTTCTACTAATACCAGCTATTAGTCATAATGTGAGTTGATAAGACTTTACATCCATTACGTCCGCTCTTTCTTATCATCTTACATAAAGTAAGTCCTTTACTTGATATATGCTATCTGGGCTATATATAAGACGTCTCTTTAGAGGATAATCTTATACAAGAGTCAGTCTACTCTTATTCTGGTTCAGTTACCTTTGCAACAATAGAGTAATGTTTCCGTTTTATACCTTATTAAATCTAGATACAATTTATGCATTCTTACAACTGTCGACAATTTGACTCCGGAGTCGAGATTTTCAGGTGTTTAGACCATCAAGGATAGTAGAGTCATCTATTAGAAGTGATTCCCATACACTATAGATCAGGATTTGCCCTTTTAATTCTCTCATTTAGACGTAACCCCTGCCAGGCCAGCTGATCGTCTGCTAGCTGATAATGAGCTCCTTTGATAATGTTCACCTCTACGATATTCTCCGCCTTTTTCAGCAGTGTTTGGCATTCATCACTCAGATTCAACAAATGAAGCTTCTTACCCTGTTGTCCATATTTCTCAGCTACAAAGTTTATGGCTTCTAACCCGGAATGGTCGTGAACATGAGCTTTATCAAAGTCGATAACGATATCTAGAGGATCATTAGTAAAATCAAACAGCTCCTTAAAGGACTGTACGGAGCCGAAGAACAAAGGCCCTTCCAACGTATAAATTCGGGAACCAAACTGATCGGTAAACGGAGTAGCCCCCATTTTCTTTCCCTTTTCCCATGCAAAGACCAATGCAGAAAAGATGATTCCCAATGCCACGGCTATGGCTAGATTAGTAACAACGGTGACCACCGATACAAACACAATGAGCAGGGCATCTGATTTTGGAATACTCTTCATCACACGAAAACTTGACCACTCGAAAGTACTGACGACTACCATAAACATTACCCCAACCAGAGCTGCCAACGGAATCTGTTCAATTAGTGGAGCACCGAAAAGGATAAATCCTAGCAGAGCTAATGCAGCTGTTATACCAGAGGTTCTCCCCCGTCCACCGGCTCTGATATTGATGATACTCTGACCTATCATTGCACAACCTCCCATGCCACCAAAAAAACCATTCAATATGTTGGCGATTCCCTGAGCGACACACTCTTGGTTACCAAAGCCTCGTGTTTCAGTTATCTCATCCACCAAGGTCAAAGTCATCAGAGACTCAATCAATCCAACAGAAGCTGCCAGTATGGAATATGGTAGGATAGTTCTGAAAGCTTCTAAAGAAAAGGGGATAAAGGGAACTGCAAAGCGAGGCAAAGCTGCTGCCAGAGTCATCTTAGTTGGATCCTTGGTCTGCACAAAATCCAGTACGGTCGTGACTTGTACAATTCCAAAATGATTTAGCATTAAACTTATCAAGCTAACCACTACCATAGCAGTCAAGGTTGCTGGTACAGCCTTGGTGATTTTAGGCATAAGAAAACTTATAGCCATGGTCAACAGGATTAAGATTCCCATAACGACCCAAATCAGTATCCTTTGCTGCATAGGCAGGCTATGGCTAAGTTCAAACATCTCGAACTGCGAACGAAATATGACAATTGCAAGTCCATTTACGAAACCAAGCATAACAGGATGAGGTACTAGACGGATAAATTTTCCTAGCTTAAGTAGCCCAAACAGCACCTGGATTATTCCCATCATCACTACAGCTGCAAAAAGATATCCCAAAGCAGATTCCATGCCACCCAATGCAAGCCTTTCTCTGACCAAGGGAGCCAAGATTACCGCAACCGCTCCTGTTGCACCGGAGATCATACCTGGACGCCCACCAATCAAAGAAGTAACTAAACCCATTATAAACGCAGCATAAAGCCCGATGATTGGATCGATTCCAAGAATGAAAGCAAAGGCTATGGCTTCAGGAACCAAAGCTAGGGAAACAGTAAGCCCAGATAAAAAATCGTTTTTCAGATTTCTTGGTTTTGAAATCCGTAGAGAAAATAGTGAATTATTTTGTAGTTTCATTAATTATAAAAAGCCTTTAATATATATTTTGTTTTGGCACTCTAGCAGTTTCTATGATATTACACAACAAGCATCACCCTAAATTTTTTACTCTTTATAATTAAACAATTATGAAAAAAAGTGAATTGGTGTGTAATTCTGAACTAAAAATGTAATATAACTCTTTATATTATGTCTCTCATTTTATTGGCATCCCATTTGTTACACTCTTCAAAGATTATTTTTGTTTCCACAACCTTCAATATCCTAATCGATTATCTCTAGGATTATACCTGCAAGAATATTTTGATTTTATTCAAAATTGAATAAAAATATGAGCTTTGTAAGTCTCAACCAACTCTTGTAATTTAGCAATCTCGATATACTATATCTATTTTGAGGATCCTTTTCTGTCAAGCAAAGAACAACCAGTAATCTTATTGGGACCAGAAGGATTAATAACCTTCATATATTTTTCACAACGGCTACTTTTTTATATTCACGATATATAGCTTAAAATCATTTTCAACTATTAATCAGAACTGGTTGCATAAGTTGTTGCAACTTTATTTCTCTCAGAGGTATGCTCCTCTAGTTCATTAACTGCGGATGTAAACTCTCTTGACGAGGTAAAAGTATAATCGGAACCTTCGGCAGTAACATAATCTTTTATCAATTCTCCATATTCTTCGTAGATTGGATTTAGATAAGTCTTATTGAAAGCTCTTATCAAGATGCATTTCTATTCTGGAACACCAAGGAAAATCTTTGTAGAAGATATTACATGTATATATACTTTTGAAAGAGTGCTTACCTCTAACTCCTATTGCTAGGTGCTACAAGTTTCCAAGGCATCATTTTTTTTTCTATTATTTCAATAGATCTATATAAAAAAATACCCAAAAGACTTATAAATACAATTCCAGTGTACATTTGAAGGTAATTAACCATTATCCAACTATTCATAATATAGTAACCAATACCGTAATCTGTTGCAAAATTTTCACTGAAAAATAAAACAGATAAGCTAATACCAACAGAAATTCTTAATGTAGAGAAAATACTTGGTAATATACTGGGTAATATAATATCAACTAAAACTTGATTTTTACTTAAATGATAAGCCTTAGATAGCTCTACATAATGATAATTTATCTCTGCCACACTATCTTTAATCATCAACACTGCAGGAAAGAAAATAACCATTGATACTATTAGAATTTTACTTAAATCACCAATACCAAATAAAACAAGAAATATAGGCAACAAAGCAATTTTAGGAACAGGTTGAAAAAGATAAATAATAGGTGTTAATAATTTATTAGTTGAGTCTTTCAATCCCATTACAATACCTAATGGAATAGCAACTAGCAAAGCCAATAAAATACCTGCTAACACCCTATAAAGGCTTACAAAAAGGTGAATAAGCACTTGTCCTCTCAACAATTCTGAAAACACTTCTTTTGCAACTAAATGAGGAAAAGTATAGACTAATGTATTAAACCGGACTATATAGCCAATATTTTACTAATTAAACCGAATGCAATTAAGTGCATTCTTTTTTTGACATCTAGTATTTTATCATGTATAGTTATTGAAATACTCTTCAACTATTGAATTCAATTGATTTGAAATGGTTTGAAAATCACAATTTAAGTCTAAAGTTTTTACACTTATTTTATTTCCACTCATTCTATATGATTGATTTGGTTGAATTAATTCATCTGTGCGAGCATATAAAAGCATTCCTGCAACCTCGTGGGAGTTCTCTATAAAATAAGCATCTTTATTTTTAACATATGTGAATATTTGATATAAATTACTAGAGTGAATTTTGTTAGTTTCATGCCAAGAATGAGTTGTATGGCTCCAAAATTTGGCATCTATAATAAGCACTTTATTACCTCGGGATAAGGTAATATCACTTTGCATTCTTGGTAGCATATATAGTTTGTTATCATCAACTATCCATGGGATTTGAGAAGAATTTACCCTTAATGAATGGTATTCTTTTCGATAATATTCCAATATAAATTTTTCATATAGTTTATGCATATGTTGTTCATCAATAAATGTTGATAATTTATATGTTCCTTTTTCAGTTGTTAAAAGCATTCCTTCTAGAATTAACTGACAAACACTGATAAGCATACGGTAGGAGTTATAATTACGGTAAAACTCAATAGAAGACCACTTAATAGCATTTGGTTCAATAATATCAACATTTGAAAAAAATAACATTTTCTTTCTTAAATTTTTTTTGTATATAGAATCAACATTCGCATGACGAAGTAAAATTAAGACTGTAGTTTTTAAAATTTGGTTTAATAAATTGTTTTCAGATAGCTCATCATACTCACAAGATAAAACATATTTATGCATAATTTCATTTTTTATAGTTCCATACATATCTATTTTACCACGCATAGATACAAGGTTTTCTTTTTTATTTATGTATTCTTTATACAACCCTCTCTTTAATTGTTGACCAATACCTTTTGCTAATATAGCTGCAAATAGGCTATGAATATTCTGAAAGTCTTCTTTAGCAATATCTTCAAAGTCCTTTCGCTTTAGATTAGTAAAAGTATAAGAGAGCATATAATAAATATTTTGAATGAATATGCTTTTATTTTTAATCATTTATAAATACCAGTAATTTATTCTCCCACATCTGAAATTTATCAGAATCGTCAAACCAATATTCACTAAGCATTGGAATAATGTCAAACTTGATTACTTCCTGTATCCATTTGTCAGTACATTTAGTTTGCTCACAGAAATAGCTATGACCAATGCAAAATCCTTTACCTAATGATTTATCTAAAGTAATTTCAGTGTTTAAATCTTTAATTAAATTCATTAATTCATTAAAAGTTTCACTTTTTAATTCCTTTTGATATTTTAAAAAGCCTTCTGTATCAAATCCAGGTTCTAATTCAAAGAAACTAAAACGACGTCGAAGAGCATAATCAATCATAGCCAAACTACGGTCAGCAGTATTCATCATGCCAATAATATAGAGGTTTTCTGGAACAGAAAAAGATATATCAGTATAAGCTAAAGCTATTTTAGTTTCTCTATAACCACATTCTATCAACATAAGTAGCTCACCGAAAATCTTACTTAAATTACCTCTGTTAATTTCATCAATGATAAAGAAAAAATCTTTATTGGAATTGTTTTCAGCTTTTTTACAAAATCTATAAAAAACACCGTGCTCTAATTTAAACCCATCATCAGATGGTTTATATCCCATCATAAAGTCCTCGTAAGAGTAGCTTTGGTGAAATTGAACAAACTCTACTTGATTATTAGCCTTCTCCCCTATGATAGAGTGTGCTAGTCGTTTAGCTGCAAAGGTTTTCCCTACACCAGGAGGTCCCTGCAAAATAATATTCTTTTTATTTTTTAAAACTGAAGTTAACATATCATAGTTATTTTCAGTCATATATACTTCATTAAGAAATTTCTCTTTACTATATACTTCATTTTGTATTTTTATATCTATTGGGTTTTCTTCACGAATCATATCGTATATAAAATCAAATTCTTCCTTTGTAAGCTTAAATAAACTTCCTTGAGGATTACTAAAATATTGCATCTGATCTAGTTCTGAACATTCCTTCAAGTTCTTATAATCAATTGGATAGACAAGACCTTCTACTTTTTCAAAAGAAATTTGTTCTCCGTCTTGTTCTGCAGTTATTTTAGCGATAGCCACAACTTGTTTTAATGGACTAGATTCATATCCAATAATCATATCTCCAATTTTAACATCTAAAAAATTTTGAAAGATTTTACGTTTATTACCATTTTCATTATGTAGAGTGTAAAACTGACTATCCCCTACTTTAATATTTGAAAAACTCCAAATTTTAGGATTTGCATTTAACCACCAATAACCCATATCTGTTTCATTTGGAGACTTTGTTGCAGATAATTCAACTTTACTTAAATCAAATTTATCAAGTGCTTTAGCTAGTTCATCTCGAAGCTTCCATATAAACCACCCTAAATCATCTTTTTGTGCTTTTTTCCCAACGTATAAAATAGGCCACCATTTAAAACTATCTTCTCCACCTAAATAAGTTGGGCAATTAATCTTATTTGCTATTCTTTTCGCAAGAGAAGAAGAACCACTGTTATAAAAGTTTTTAGTCTCTCCATATTTTTTTTCTAATTGAGTACAAGTAGCCATCCCACCATAGTCTTTTAATCTTTTCATAATTTCTAAACTACTTTGTGTAAAAACTTCTTTATTATTTAGGAGTTTAGTCCATTCATCAACAGATATATTTGGTGAGTAATCTTTAGGAAGCCACTCTATTATTTCATTAGTATTTATCTTAGAAAATGTTTTGCTAATATAGTATCCAACGTCTATTGTTAAGGTTCTTAGTTCAGAATCAAGATAACAAGTTTCAGTTAATTGACTTTTAAATAGTTGTAAAAGCTCTTCATCTTGTCTTAATTCAACGCAAATTTCATTATATAGTAAAAAACTATTTCTAATATTATCACTATAAGCCCCTTGTTTAAATTGATAATTACTTTGAAGTTCTTGGACTACTCTCTTCACTTCACTGTATTTATAAATATAGTATTTGTCTGGATACTTAAGCCAAAGATAAGTTGTAATGGCATTTTCTGTTTGATAATGATTTTTTACGCCATGTATATGTTTTTCTAGTAACTTAGCCGATTGAATTTTAAAAGTTTCTACTCGTTTCACAATCTCTTTACTTTCATCAAATAATGCTATGAACATAGCCCTAACTTCTTCATGTGCTTTCATTGCAATGTCCTGAATCATTTTCCTAGGATAATACATTTGTGATGTAAGTAAATTTTCTGTTTTTAACAAAGAGCTAATTAACATAGCAGAAAAATTATCGGCATTTATATCCCAATTATCCTGAAAACATTTTATTGCTTCCCATTTATACTTTTCATCAGGCCAGATTTTATTAATAAAATCTTTTTTGTATTCCTTTAAAACAATTTCTAAACAGGACTTATTAAACATGTTTTTGCTCCTAAAATTTATTTACAATATTGTAATTATCTTAAATTATAACATATAATTTAACCAAACAGAAAACAAATTAGAACTCTAATATAAAGAAATTTATTTTGAGTAATAGAAAAAAAATTATGGGTCTGTAGTCAAAATGTCGGGAGTTGCAAGATAGATTAAAAGCTTAAAGATTGCATTATGGTTGTAGTCAGCTTTAGTATAACGTCGTTTATTATTCATAAATGAGTCTAATTCATGATAGATATAAGACAAAACAGCAGCACCTAAACTCTTACGATCTTTTCATGGATTATCCAGATTTCTAATACCAAGTTTTGCTTTAGGGTTTATGCCTATTGATTTAGAAGGCTGAATAATTTGAATATTATTCTGCTCTGCTCTAAGTTCATCTCTAAAATGTTTGAGAGGATCTTCATATAAATCTAAATAATCTTCAATGTAGCCAATATCTCAAACTTTTCTATGTCTAGGTTTTTTAGTCACATCATCTCTATATGACTCTTTAACAACCATAAGTCTTTTATTTTTGGATTTAACTGGGATTACGCTTATAAACATAGAAACTCCTAAATATTACTGACCAGCTGAATGCTATTGGAAGTGCATTTATATTTGTAAATTTATTATTACATTTACAATATTCCTCTTTTGTAATACAGTGTATACACAAAGGAGGGTTGTTATTATGAATATAATTACTTTAAGAATAAATGATGATGAAAATAAACTAGTTAGAGATTATGCTAAAGCTAATAATACAAGTATTTCAGAATTAATGAGAACTTCTGTTTTAGAAAAAATAGAAGATGATATCGATTTAAAACTATATTACCAGGGAATGAAAGATCATAAAGAAAATCCTCAAGATATAAGCTTTGATGAAATGATGAGTGAATTGGGATTTGATGAATAAGCAATATAAAGTTAGAATAGAAAACCCAGCACAAAAAAGTCTAAAGAAGATTGATAAAAACGATTCTAAAATTATAATGGCTTGGATAAATAAAAATCTAGTAAGCTGTGAAAATCCATATATACAAGGAAAATCATTGCAAGGAAATCTAAAGGGAAAGTGGAGATATAGAATTGGAGATTATAGATTGATCTGTAATATTGATAGTGAGAATATAATAATATTAGTTTTAGCAATAGGACATAGGAAAAATATTTATAAATAAAAAAGATGCTCTGATTTAAGATTTAAATCGGTCATTTTTTTTGTAATAATAGTTTTACACATTATATGTAATTTAGATATTATGAAATAAAAAGATGTAAAAAAATATATTACTG
>CAYWGU010000093.1:0-10736 GCA_964457975.1 uncultured Spirochaetaceae bacterium
ATAACAAGGATTCTAAATGGTAGTAAAAACTACAGCCAAATTCCAAGTAGCATGTATCTTGAAAATATAATAATCAAAATAACGCTACAATTAAAATGCAGCAACAAGAAATATAAAAAAGTTCTTGACATATTATGAGTTACTACTTATAGTAACATACATAGGTGTTACTGTATATAGTAACATACATACATGAACTATTATATATGCATGGGAGATTACATCAAATGAAAAAAATATTAACAGCAGCTTTACTATCAGCTTTAACACTATCAACCGTATTTGCAGGTGGAGCAAAGGAAAGCTCTCCTTTAAAAAAAGCAATGGAGGAACCAATTAAAGTTGGTATTTCTAAGATGGTAGCCCATCCTGCGTTGGATGCAATTGAACAAGGAATTCAGGATGCAATAAATGAAACTGGAAAAGATGTTGTATTTGATCTTCAAAATTGCAATGCAGAGATGTCTACTGCAATAAGCATTGCTCAATTATTTAAATCCGAGAAAAAGGATATTGTACTTGGTATAGCAACTCCTCCAGCACAAGCGTTATCTACAGTATATAATGGTGAACTTATACCTGTAATCTATGCAGCAATAACAGATCCACTAGCTGCAGGCTTAACCTATGCTAAGGGTGAGGATACAAATGTTTGTGGTGTTTCAGATTTAAATCCTATATCACTTCAAATTGAAACCTTTGTAGAAGTTACAGGTTTGACGAGACTTGGTATGGTATATACAAGTGGTGAAGCAAATGGTGTTGCAATGAAAGACAGAGCTCAAGAGTACTGTGATGAAAATGGTATAGAATTTGTTGCAGCAGCAGTTTCTAATTCATCAGAAGTAAAAAGTGCAGCTCTTGCAATTGCCCATAGAATTGATGGAATGTTCATAGCAAATGATAATACGGTTGTAAGTGCAATAGCTTCAATTGATCAGGTGTGTGATACCTATGATTTACCATTATTTAATAGTGATATAACAAGCAGCACTGGTACAAACTTTTTGATGAGCTGGGGCTTAGATTACTATAAAGTTGGTAGACTTTGTGGTGAGGTTGCAGTTAAAATCATCAATGGTGATAAACCAAAAGATATTGGAGCTATTTATTTAACAGACATCAAGCAATTCAATTTATATTTAAATATGGATAGAGCAGCAGAATTAGGTTATACCTTCTCATCTGATGTAATGGATGCTGCAAGTATGATTTTTGAAAATGGAGTTCTTATAAATAAATAATAAGATTTAAATATATGAGTAAAAAATCTTTTAGAATGAAAATTTTAGGAGGACTTTTTATATCCTTGATGATTTTAAGATTAAAAACCAATGGGCTTTATTTGATAAGAGAAGAGATTTGGACAAAAAAATAACACAGTATTAACTGTGTTATTTATTAGCGTCTTAAGGGAATCGAACCCTCGTTATTAGCTTGGAAGGCTAGAGTAATACCATTATACGAAAGACGCATAACTTGTTTTGATAATAACTAATCGATAGATTTTCGTCAAGGGAATTGTGGAATTTTTTATATAAAATACATTTTCTTTTGTTAAGTAAAATATATGTGATATAATTACCATAGGGTTTAAGTTTGTTTTGGTGATATTTAAGAATTGTTGAAGTCATTTCGAAATTAAGTGATATGATGGTGTTTTAATAATAAATTATGCTATTCTAGTATCTAAGTTAAATAAAAACTTGATGTTACAATATAATAAATACATTAAGGAATTCTAATAAAATATGGTAGTAGCTGATAAATAAGGAGAATAATTTTGAGTAACATAATTTACATAGCAACAAGTATCGATGGATATATTGCTGATAAAGGTGATAGTACAGAGTTTTTAGAGTGTGTTCATAATCCTCAGAATGAAGATTTAGGTGCAGTTGATTTTTTTGATTCGGTTGATTGTTTGTTGATGGGAAGAAACACCTACCAAACTGTATTGGGGTTTGGTGGAGATTGGCCTTATCCTATGCCTGTGTTTGTTATGAGTTCAAGCTTGAAAGATGTAGATGAAGCCCTGCAAGATAATGTTGAAATAGTAAGTGGTGAAGTTGAAGATGTATTATTTGATTTAAGAGCTATGGGATATGTTAATATTTATATTGATGGTGGTTCCATAATAAAACAATTTCTATCTAAGGATCTAATTGATGAGATGATTATTACAACTATACCAATTCTACTTGGAGGAGGAACCTCTTTGTTTGGTCTTTTAGATGAATTTTTAGAGTTTGATTTAATAGATTCTAAGGTTTATCTGAATCAATTGGTAAGCACTCATTATAAAAGAAAGAGAAAATAAATAGACAAAAAAATAACACAGAGTTAACTGTGTTATTTAAAAGCGTCTTAAGGGAATCGAACCCTCGTTATTAGCTTGGAAGGCTAGAGTAATACCATTATACGAAAGACGCATAAGTTGATTTGAGAATAGCTAATGTTAATCATTTCGTCAAGTAGTTTTTAGAAAAAAATATGAAAAACTAAAATGGTTTATAATGTTTATAAATGATTATATTCTTATTTACTTACTGCGAAAGGGACTAGAAGTAATTGACAATTAGTCTTATATGTAGTTAATTCTAAATAGTTCTTTCATGTAGAAAGAAAAAATGAAGAGAAGGAAATAATCAATTAAGATTATTATAGTGAGGACAATATGGGACAGCGCGGAGAAGTTTATTCAACAAAATTAATAAAAAATGATAGAACCTATTTTTTCAATGTAAAAGAAAATGTTTATGGCGATTTATATTTAAATATCGTTGAAAGCAAAGGTGATTTAGAATCAAATAGATATATAAGACAATCTGTATTGGTGTATCAAGAAGATATGGGTGAATTTGTAAGAGAATTCCAAAAATCTTTAGATTTCATCAAGAAGAATTCAAGTAAAAAAAATGGTGCTGGCGAAGGTGCTGGTGACAAAGATAATGATAGAAACAAAAACAGAGAAAGATTCGACGAAGAATAATCTTTAATTTGTTACTTGATAAAAAGACGGTAGGTTTTCCTATCGCTTTTTTATGCTCTAATATTTAAAATAATTCCAATTGTTGTGCTTCTACTTTCTTATAGGTGAAGCTTTTTCTATGTATTGGGCATGGACCATTTTTTTCAAGCATCTGTCTATGCAATTTTGTGGGATAACCCATATGTTTTTTAAAGCCATAAATTGGCCATTTTTTATCACAGAGAATCATCATGCGATCTCGCTCATTCTTAGCAAGAATAGATGCTGCCATAATCTCATGAACCTTTGCATCACCTTTAACAATTGCTTCACATCTTGCTGAAACCTCTGGCTTTTTATTTCCATCGGCAAGGGCTAGATCAATTTGTCCATCATACATCTTTTCAACTTTTTCAAAGGCTCTTTTCATTGCAAGCATGCTTGCCCAAAGAATATTTAATTCATCAATTTCACTTACTGTTGCAAAGCAAACAGCATAGGCGATGGCCTTTTCCTTAATAATATTTTCAGCAATATTTCTTTTTTTTGCATTGAGCTTTTTGGAATCATTCAATAACTCAAATGGAAAATCTTTAGGAAGAATTACAGCGGCTGCATAAACAGGTCCTGCAAGCGGTCCTCTCCCAGCTTCATCCATTCCAACAATGATACCATCTTCATTTATCTCATCATTGATGTCAAATAAATTTTCTTTAATCATGCACCTGTCCTTAATTGATTTAACCTTATTATAGTTGGTATTATACGGTTAAACTAGATGCTCTAATATGATATTTTCTTAAATAGTTTTAATAAATATTGAGCAGAATAATCATGTGGTAATGGGTTTATTTATTGCTGAAACAAACTACTTCAATATTGGTATCATATTGGTGTATCATCTTTTTTACATCAAAGATACATCAAATTTGTATCAAATTATAATGGGATTCAATATAAATTATTTTTTATAAATTTTTAAATATTTTTATTACCATTGCTCTTACTTTGAAAATAATTAATCTTATGTTATTATCATCTATAAATATAATTTATAATTATTGTTTGGAGATATTTTGTTTTTAAAAACGTTAGACTTAATAGGATTTAAATCATTTGCAGATAAAACACATTTAGATTTCAGTGATGGTATTACAAGTTTGCTAGGACCAAATGGTTGTGGAAAGAGTAATATTGTTGATGCTATAAAATGGGTTCTTGGAGAGCAATCTACAAAAACACTTCGTGCTGGCAAGATGGAAGATGTTATCTTCAATGGTACTGATACACGTAAACCTCTACAAATGGCGGAGGTTGTCTTGATTATAGATAATGAAGGCAATCACCTTAATATAGCTATGAGTGAAATTGAAATCAAACGTCGTATCTTTAGATCAGGCGAATCTGAATATTATTTAAATAAGAATCGTGTTTTATTAAAAAATATTAGAGAATTGTTTTTTGATACTGGAGTTGGAAAAAGTGCTTATTCAATTTTAGAGCAAGGTAAGATAGATCAAATCCTATCAACTCGTCCTGAAGATAGGCGATATATATTTGAAGAAGCTGCTGGTATTTCAAGATTTAAAGTCCAAAGCAAGGAAGCTGAGCGAAAACTTAAAAAGACAGATGAAAATATTGCTCAAGTTGATATCATTTTACGTGAGATAAAAAGAACATATGAGACAAAAAAAACACAGGCTGCAAAATGCATTAAATACAATGAATTAAATAAAGAGAAATTTCAGTTAGAAGTTGATGTTCAACTATCTACAATTCAGTCATATTTAATGCTTAGGGATAGCAGTGATGAAAAACTTAAAAACCTGGAGCAAGAATTAACAAATAAACAAGCCTCCATGAGTGGTCTTGATACAGTAATCGATGAGATGAAAGCAGGTCTTCAGGTTCTAGTTTCACGAAGAATTGAAATTCAAACTGAATTGAAGAGGCTAGAAGAGGCACACAAAGGCAAGCAAGAATTTCTTGGATTGTTATCACAGCATTATCGTGATGCCCTTTTAAATAAAACAGCAGCTCTTGATAAAGCTGAAGCCATAAAAGAAAAGATTGAAAACAATGAACGAGAAATAAACGAAAGCGAAGATAAAATAGAGAATTTAAAAGTTCAGTACGCTGAAGTTCAAGTTGATATTGAAAAATATGATTTTTCTTTAAAAAAAGCACAGAGTTTGATCATCTCTCAAAATGATGAAATAATAACTCTTGAAAAAGTAATTGACGATGCAGAGTTAAGCTATACAGAACTATCAAAACAATTAAAAGAAATAACAGATTTCATTGTTGTTCAACTAGAAGATAAACTTGGAAAGAGCGGATACAATATTAAAAGTAGAAAGGCCATTCGCAGTGAAATTGATTTAAAACTAAATCATATTATTGACGTTCTTGAAAATCAAAAATTGTTGATTGGTAGATTATCTAATTTGGACAGTAAAGCTCTTATATCCAAGATAGAAAGTGATAAAAGCCTTAATATAGAAAATGTTAAAAAATTAAAGCAATTACTTGAAAAATATGATTTGGTAATTCCAACCTTTATAGACGACTTTATTAAAACAGATGGTCTGGTATCTAGAAAAAGAACAATGGATGAGGAGATTAGAAATAATAGAAAGAATGTTTCAATATCTCGAAATCAAATTGCATATCTTAGAGTTGAAAATGAAAAACTTGCAAAGCAATGTGAGGAGTTCAAGGAAAATATTTATGATTTGCGGGTAACTCTTCAACAAATCCAAGGTATGGTTAATGAGCAAAAAGCAACTATTTCTACAATTAAAAGGCAGAAGGGCGAAACTCAACTTGAATATGGTGATAGAATAGCTGAATCTCATATGGCTGAAGAAAAAGCCAATGAAGTTCAATCGAAGATTGTTGAAACCAAGGATGAAATGGAAGTTATAGCTCAAAGTGGCATGGAGCTTTCAGAGGAACTTGGTGAGAAAATAACAGAGATTGAAAGATTAAGTGAAGAAGTTAATATGAAGCAGAATCAAAAAACTGATTCATTTAATACTTTAAATGGTTTGAGACGTAATAAAGATCAACTTGAAGTACAAATAGAAGGTATCAATCAAGCTGTTGCAAATATTTATAATACATTTTTTGAAAACTACAGTAAGAGTTTGAACGAATATGAAAATAGATTGAATGATGATTTGGGTGAGACCAAAATTCTTCGTAACAGACTTGAGGAGTGCAATAAAGAATTATCGCATCTAGGATACATCAACCAGATGGCTGAAGATGAATTCAATGAAGCTAAACAGCAATACGATTTTTTGAATGAGCAGGTTAATGATTTATTAAAAGCTAAATCAGATCTTGAGGAAGTAGTTTTAACCATTAAAACTGAAAGTGAAACCAAGTTTCTTGTAACCTATAAGAGGATATCTGAAAATTTTCAAGTTATGTTTAGGCGTTTATTTGGTGGAGGTAGGGCAGAACTTAAGCTCTCTGATCCTGAAAATATTCTTGAAAGTGGGATTGAAATATATGCACAACCCCCTGGAAAGAAACTTACAACATTATCACTATTAAGTGGTGGTGAAAGATCAATGACCGCTGTTGGGCTATTATTTGCTACATATGAAGTAAAACCTAGTCCTTTCTGCATTCTTGATGAAATTGATGCAGCACTGGATGATAGAAATATTGGATTCTTTTTATCAGTACTTGAAGAATTCTCTCAAGACAGTCAGTTTATTATTATTACGCATAACAAACACACTGTAACTGGTTCTAAAACTCTTCTTGGTGTTACTCAGATTGAAGCGGGTGTTTCAACTACCGTTAGTTACAAGATTGGTGTTACACAGGGAGCTCCGGTCATTCTTAATAAGGATGATAAGGAAGTCAAATTAGATTAGGATAGGAATACCTAAATGTGATTGCTTGACAACTGTTAAAGTTGTAGGGTATAAATACACAGTAAAAACCCCTAAAAAAAACGAGAGATGTAATGTTTGAATCAATGAGTGAAAAATTTTCTGGAATTATGAGATCATTCCAGGGAAAAAGTAAAATAACTGAAAAAAATATTGAAGATGCAGTAGACGAAATTAAAGTTGCTCTTCTTGATGGCGATGTAAATCTTCGCGTTGTACGCCGTTTTATAAATGGAACACGTGAGGAAGTTCTTGGAGAAAAGGTATTAAAAGCCGTTGATCCAGGTCAACAATTTACCAAGATTGTTTATGATCGAATGGTTAAACTTCTTGGGTCTGAAGAAGGTGAGGGTGAGTTAAAACTTAAAGGACCTGATGTAACATCAACTATATTGATGATGGGTCTTCAAGGAAGTGGTAAAACAACTACCAGTGCAAAGCTTGCTTTACAATTGAAGAAATCCGGTCGTCGTCCTTTGATGATTGCCGCCGATTTGGTACGTCCTGCAGCTATTACACAATTACAAGTTTTGGGTGGCCAGATAGATGTTCCCGTATTTACAATTGAGGGATGTAAAGATCCTGTTAAGGTTGCAAAAGAAGGTTTTGCATATGCAAAGAAAAATCAATTTGACACCATTATAGTTGATACATCTGGTCGTATGCACCTTGATGAAATATTGATGAGTGAAATTCAGAATATTTCAAAAGCAATACATCCTGATGAAACGTTATTTGTTGCCGATGCAATGACAGGTCAAAATGCTGTAACAATTGCTAAAGAATTTGAAGCAAAAGTTGGAATCTCCGGAGTAATACTATCAAAATTTGATAGTGATGCAAGAGGTGGTGCTGCATTATCACTAAGATCTGTTGTTGGTAAACCCATTAAATTTATTGGTGTTGGTGAAAAGATGGAAGATCTTGATCCTTTCTATCCAGAGAGAATTGCATCACGAATACTTGGAATGGGTGATGTTGTATCCCTTGTTGAAAAAGCTCAAGAAACAATTGATGAAGCAGAAGCGTTGAAGCTTCAAGAGAAGATGAAGAAAAATATCTTTGATCTTCAAGATTATCTTGATCAATTGAGACAGATGGATAAAATGGGATCAATGGATAAACTTCTTGAGATGATTCCAGGCGCTGCAGGAAATATTTCAGCAGACGACATTCCAGTAGAAGAATTAAAAAAAGAAAGAGCTATTATATTATCGATGACACCTCAAGAAAGACAAAATTATCGTCTTCTTGGACTGACTCGACGCAAAAGAATAGCAAAAGGCTCCGGTTCAAACGTTGCAGAGGTAAATAGGTTAATTAAAAAGTTTGAAAAACTTAAGAGAACCATGCAAAAAATGACCAAAAACAAGAAATATCAAAAAATGTTAAAGCAGCAAATGTGATATTAGAAATTAATTCATAAATAATCGACGTTTCTGTGATTAATTTGTTACAGTACCTTGATTTTTTATGAATATATATATAGTATCTGACAACTGTGAGGACTTAAAAAACTCACGATTGTTTGCTATGTCTTTACATATTAAATAATAGAATATTTTTCTAGATAAATTTATTTCATTTAGAAATACTCATATAGAGCGAAATAGAAATTCGAGTAGGAGGAATAACCATGAGCACAAGCATGAGACTTAAACGTTTTGGTACTAAACAAAGACCTTATTATAGGATCGTTGTTATGGATTCAAGACAAGCTAACAAGAGTAGAACTCTAGCAGAAGTTGGTCAGTATCATCCTGTAGAAAACAAAGTTAACCAAGTTGTTATTAATGTTGAAGCAGTTAAAGATTGGCTAAGTAAAGGTGCACAACCTAGTGCTACAGTACGTTCATTGTTGAATAAACAAGGCGTTACTGTTAACAGAACTGTTCAAGAGTAATCGAGGATAGTTATGGAAAAAGATCTTGTTGAATACATTGTAAAATCACTAGTAGATTCCCCTGAGGATGTAACTGTTAATGTAATTGAAGGCGAAAAGTCTACAATTTTGGAACTTAAAGTTGCAACACCGGATATCGGCAAGGTGATCGGCAAGCAAGGCCGCATAGCTAAAGCAATTAGAACCATCTTAAGTGCTTCAGCTACCAAAAGTGGTAAGCATGCTGTTTTGGAAATTTTGGATTAAATTATGAAAAAACTCGCAACGGCTATCATCCAGTCAAGCTTCGGCTTAAAGGGTGAGGTGAAGGTCCGCCCCTTCAACGATGATTGCTCTTACCTAAAGAAATTAAAGCAAGGAATTATCCTCTTGAGGGATGGCCGCGAGCAAACATATCGCATTGAAGGATTCCGCAAGAGCGGTGGCAAAGCGTACTTAAAGTTTGAAGGGATAGATAACCCGGAAACAGCAAAGAAAATTGCTGGCGCTACACTTTATGTTTCAGAAAGTGACGCTGCTCCTCTTAAAGAAGGTGAATATTACGTTTCCGACTTGATTAATTGCACATTAATTCATGACGGCGTGAAAGTAGCTACTATTGTTAATTATTTTGATGGACCCCAATCCATATTATTAGAAGTCAAAGATGGTTCTGATGATATTTTCTTGATTCCTTTAATGGATCAATTTATTGGAAAGGTAAGCATTGAAGAAAAAACAGTAGAATTGTTGACGCTATGGCTATTGGCATGAACATAGACGTGCTCACCTTATTTCCCGAGATAGTTCAAGGTTTTTTTGAGAACTCAATCATGAAGAGAGCTGTTAAAAGCAACAAAATTTCTTATAATTTGATTGATTTTCGAAATTTCGCAACTGATAAACATCATAAATGTGACGATTACCCTTACGGTGGCGGAGCAGGATTGGTGTTGAAACCCCAGCCATTGTGTGATGCGCTTGAGAGTGTTGGTGCGAAAAAAAAGCGGGTTATATTCGCTTCTCCGTCTGGAAAAAAACTTACACAGTCCCTCAGTGAGGAACTTAGTAAGGAAGAAAACTTAGTTTTTATTTGCGGACATTACGAAGGAATTGATCAACGGGTAATTGACCTGTATGTTGATGACGAGATTAGTATTGGTGATTATGTAATATCGAGTGGAGAAGTTTCTTCATTGGTTATTATTGATTCAGTTTATCGTTTGATAAATGGAGTTATCAGTAGCGAATCTCTAGAAGACGAAAGTTTTAGTGACGGGCTACTTGAGTACCCACAATACACGAGGCCAGAAATTTATGAAGATATGAGTGTTCCTAAAGTGTTACTTCAGGGAAATCATAAGGAAATAAAGAATTGGCGATTAGAAAAAAGGTTAGATAAGACATTGTCGAATCGACCAGATCTTTTGGAAGAAAAGTCTCTAGATTTAGAGAGCCAAAAGACTTTGCAAAAAATCTTAAAAGCAGCAAAGAGGACCTAAAAATGGACATTATTAAAGCTATTGAAGAAGAACAGATGAAAGATAACGCTGAAAATTTCAACGTTGGTGATACTGTAAAAGTATTTTTCAAAATCATCGAAGGCGCAACAGAACGTATCCAGGTATTTGAAGGCTTGGTAATCGCAAAGAACAACTCAGGCATACGCCGCACATTTATTGTTCGTAAAATCTCCTACGGTGTAGGTGTTGAGAGAATTTTTCCTTTACATTCACCTCGTATTGATAAGACAGTTGTTGTACGTAAAGGTCGTGTTAGAAGAGCTAAACTTTATTATATTCGTGATAAAGTTGGTAAATCAGCAAAAGTTAAAGAACTTATTAGACACAAAAAATAACAACTTAAATCTTAAATTCAAGAAAAAGAGCGACAATTGTCGCTCTTTTTTAGTTTTAAGTAAAAAAAATAAAAAAATATTTATTGACAAATACAGGAAAGATCTTAATATAAA
>CAYWGU010000094.1:0-10607 GCA_964457975.1 uncultured Spirochaetaceae bacterium
TGCAAAAAAATTATATTTTATGACTAAAATTGATGCAATTATCTTTTATTGTTGGTATGTATATTAAGGGTATTATGTAAATGAATATAATTATTTTTTATAGAAATGTAGTTAGAGAAATTTTTTGACAACTATAATAATAAAAAATAGTAATAAATGATAAAATTAATTAAAAAAGATGAGCTTATATTAGTAAAAAAAGCACCTTCCTTTTATTACACCTTTATCAAATTGTCGTATAATAGGAGAAGAAAGTGATTCCAAAATATGATATTAATATAACATAAGCGCAGCAAAAATTACAGACACAAAGTAAAATATCTTAAATCTGGTTGTATTAGAAAAAACAGCTCTAAGCTGATCTTCTTTGTAATATTACAAGGAAAGTATAGATTTCACCAGATAATAATGTTAGATGAAGTACAAGGCTCCTATGGTGTTTAATTTCAGGCTTATTTAATTTATGATTAACCAAAAGAGGAAAAAACAAGCTGACCAAAAGTGTAAAATATTAGATTGCCCATAAATGGAAAAATCGAATTGTCCGTTGTTGGAAATTGTTTAATTAACCAAAACTGGAAAATATTTGATTGATTCTAATATTGTGGATTTTTTGATATTACAAGTAATTTAACTGGCACTATTGAGCATTGAACTGTGACTACTTATGATGAAATATAAATGCATTATGGATTGTAAAAGTAGCATTTGAGAATAATACAAAAGATAATTTGAATTTATTAACGGTTAAAATTCTACTTATCAAGCTACAAAAGTTACTTGGACTCTACTTTTTATAACTTCTATGAGGAGTATAAAATATGTACAAGAAACAAAATACTATGTACAAAATAATGTAAAAGAATCATAAGTGTCATTTAGTTGTCTTTCGTAAAATTAATTTATTTAGTATCATTGATATTAGATTCGTTTGTATTATCTAAGGTATAAAGTTAGATATTAGCTTGCTCTTTTAATATAGTATTAATTTAGGAAAATCGAGTAGATTATTATATAGTTTATTGTGTTTTGCTACTAAGAATTATATCCAACTTGGTTAAAGAGTATTGAATTTTATTATAAATTATTCCAATTTAAATTTGAGATTCCGTTTTATCATTGCATAAAATGTGGTACATTAATTAGAATGTAGGAGTTCATAAAATGCCGACAAAAAGAAAATATACATCGATAGAATTGTTTGCTGGTGCTGGTGGTCTAGCGTTAGGTTTGGAGCAAGCAGGGTTTGATCATATAGGTTTGGTTGAGATAAATAAGGATGCATCACATACTTTAAAATATAATAGTTCAAAATGGAATGTACTTTGTGAGGATGTTGAAAAAGTTGCAAGCCACGACTTAGAGAAAAAATTTAATATTAAGAAATATGAATTAGATTTGTTATCGGGTGGTGCTCCTTGCCAATCTTTTAGTTTTGCTGGAAAACGCTTAGGATTAGAGGATGTTAGAGGTACTATGTTTTATCACTATGCTACTTTCCTTAATAAATTGCAGCCTAAAATGTTTGTTTTTGAAAATGTAAAAGGTTTAAAAACACATGATAAAGGCAGAACTTTTACAACCATCAAAAATATTTTTAATGAAGAAGGTTATCAAGTTCAATACAAAATATTGAATGCTTGGAATTACGGTGTAGCCCAAAAAAGAGAACGTTTGATTATGGTAGGTATTAGAAAAGACTTAACTGATGAATATTCATTTAACTATCCCAAATTACATGAATACAAACCTGTACTCCGTGATGTATTAAAAGATGTACCCAAAAGTGAAGGTTCTAATTATTCAGAACAAAAAACCAATATTTTTAATTTTGTTCCAGCAGGTGGCTATTGGAAAGATATTGACCCAAAAATAGCTAAACCGTACATGAAATCTTGTTGGGATATGGAGGGGGGACGTACTGGTATATTACGCCGTCTAAGTCTTGATGAACCTTGTTTGACTGTATTAACAACACCTCAGATGAAGCAAACTGAAAGATGCCATCCTACGGAAATTAGACCCTTTACTGTTAGAGAAAATGCAAGAATACAGTCATTTCCGGATGATTGGTCTTTTCTAGGCTCAGTTGCATCTCAGTATAAACAAATAGGTAATGCAGTACCTGTTAATCTAGCTAAGGAAATTGGAATGGAGATTATGAAAGCATTAAAAAGGGAGAATATTTTAAATGTATAGTATTGATTTTATAAGTGAAGAAGATTTTGAAAAACATGTAAATAATACACTTTTGCAATATAAAGATAATATGAAGGCAATAAACCTGAAAAAGTTTAATAGCAATATTATAGATCCCATAAAATTATTATTTGATAAGAATGTATTCAATACAACGTATAAAGAAATCATAAGTTATGAAATACATAGGCAAAGAGATAAAAGCAATACAAATGCTATTGGTTATTTTCATCAAAATATCTTTAAATATTTCAAAAATTGTAAGGTTCCAAAACACGGATGGGATATCATTTTTACTAATAAGGATGGATTGATTTATTATGTTGAATTAAAAAATAAACATAATACTATGAATTCAACCGCTAGTTCAAAGACCTATAAGAGAATGCAAAATCAATTATTAACCAATAGCAATGAAGAGGCTCAGTGCATTTGTGCTTTAGTGGAGGTTATTAGTAAAGTAGCTGGTAATAGACCCTGGGAGCTATCAATCGATAATCAAAAAATGAAAATTGATAAAATTCGTAGAATTTCTATAGACTGTTTTTATGAAATGGTTACTGGTAAAAAGGATGCATTCTATCAAATTTGTAAGCAGTTACCTGTTACAATTGATAAGTTAATAAGCAAAAATATAACATTAACTGCTGAAAGTGATACTGTTAATCAAGAACTAAAAGGTCTAAATAAAGATGAAATAATAGCTCTTTATTTATTAGCTTTCTCTGAATATAAAGGTTTCAATGATTTAAACAATTTCACAATTTTGTTTTAATATAAACTAGTTTTTCTATATTAAAGTGGTGTTCCAATTCTGCATTAAAGGTTTTAACTCTAACTCAATAAATATAAAATTGCATGAGATTTTGGATATGAAATGATTTATTTAAGCATAATATACGCCTTAGATGATAGGTGTTAAATTACCGTCACAGAGATGGAATAATACTTTAAATAGAATAACTCAATAATTGTAAAGATTTATTAGTTGATTAAATTATACTACTATTCCTTTACCAGATAAATTGATTTACACAAAAGAAGAACAGGAATTGGATGTTTTGAGTTTAGCACTTCAGCAGAAGTGCATAAACTAGGTTGTTCTATCACAGTTTCAGTAAATTATTATATGAAAGTAAAAACAGAATGTTTAATAATCATGGAACAATGAAATACAACTTGATAAACAAAGAGCTTAAAGTTAAAATAAGAAGCATGAGAGAATCACTGATAAAAAAGGAAATAAAGAGTTTTAATCTTATTTAAATGAAACTTAACTTGAAGGATTCATGCTCAAATATTGGTTTTTAGAATTATAGAATTTGGGTTGACAGTTTTCTGATTTTTAATCAAAATAGAGAAAAATAAAGATTTGATCATTTAAAATCTACAATTTATTTATTGATTCAATTAATTAATTGATTAATAGATATTAATATAACTCAAATACCCGGAATAATTACTCTGGGTTTTTTTGTTTTGTCGTGTTTTTTAAAGATAATTTAGGAGTACTATATCAATATAGAAGAAGAAAATTTACAAAAGAAAAAAAAGAAATTCGACATACATCCTGTCGTGTTTTTCACCTCAGCCGGATTAATTATAGGATTTGTTATATTTTCTATCTTATTTAATGAGATACTTGGTGGAATTTTTAATCCGCTATTAAACGGTATTACTACAAATGCTGGATGGTTTTTTACCATTACGGTAAATATAATATTATTATTTGTGTTTTATATAATGTTTAGTCGATATGGTGAAATCAGATTAGGTGGAGATGATGCAGAACCCGATTTTAGTACAGGCAGTTGGTTTGCAATGTTATTTTCTGCCGGTATGGGAATTGGTTTGCTATTTTATGGAGTAGCAGAACCTATGTTTCATTTTATAAACCCACCAATTCCTGTAGCTAGTCAAACTGAAGCTGCTCATCAAGCAATGGCCTTTACTTTTATGCATTGGGGACTTCATTCTTGGGCAATATATGCATTGATTGGCTTGGCGCTAGCTTTTTTTAGTTTTAATAAAGGTTTACCACTTTCAATTCGTACTATTTTTTATCCTCTTCTAGGTGATAAAATTAACGGAGGTTGGGGTAATTTAATTGATATCTTAGCAACTGTTTCAACACTTTTTGGTGTTGCAACTTCTTTGGGGTTTGGTGTTCAACAAATTAATGCTGGGTTAAGTCATCTTTTTGGAATAGAACAAAGCATAGGTGTTCAAATGGTGCTAATAGTAGTAATTACTTCTATTGCAACAATATCGGTTGTGAAAGGGCTTGATGGCGGAATTAGAAAACTGTCTGAACTTAATATTCGCCTTGCAATGTTATTGTTAGTTTTTGTATTTATAGGTGGACCTACACTGTTTATTCTCAATGGTTTTGCTGAGAATATTGGCTATTATTTGCAGAAAATTACAGTTATTTCAACTTGGAATGAAACCTTTGAAAACTCTAATTGGCAGAACACCTGGACAGTATTTTATTGGGCTTGGTGGATTGCTTGGTCACCATTCGTTGGTATGTTTATCGCACGAGTATCTCGTGGTCGTACTATAAGAGAATTTCTTATGGGAGTTTTATGTGTTCCAACATTAATAACTTTCTTATGGATGACTGTTTTTGGTAATACAGCTCTATATCTTGAAATGTTTGATGGTGGTGGCTTTGCAGAGCTCGTTACACAAAATGTTCCTCTATCTTTATTTCTATTACTAGAGAGATTACCTTTTAATACAGTAACCTCCATATTAGGTGTTTTAGTTGTTGTTAGTTTCTTTGTTACTTCATCAGATTCAGGATCAATGGTTATTGATATTATCACTGCTGGTGGAAATCCTGATCCTCCAATTCCACAAAGATTGTTTTGGGCAATATTAGAAGGAGCAGTTGCCGCTGCACTTTTAGCTTTTGGTGGACTTGCAGCTCTTCAATCAGCAGTAATAGCTACAGGATTACCTTTTGGTGTAGTTTTATTGGTTCTATGTTTCAGTCTTAAAAAAGGATTGAATGAATATCTTGGTGAACAAACCTTCTCTGTAAATCCTAAAAAAGGTAAATCTAAAAAGTTCCAAATTGAATCTTCAGATATTCCACCAGTAATTTTTAAAAAGAAAAAACTAAAAAAGGATGAAAATAATGTATAAAAACCCAGGACAAAAATTCATTGGAGCATGTTTTATATTACTTAGAAAGCGTGAGGATAGTGTTATGTTTTTGGGCACAGCTTTCTTAGTGCATGATAAAGGCTATCTCTTAACCGCAACTCATATCATTGAGAATGATTTTGAAAATCTTATGGTTGCAAAACCTCAGGATCTAGAAGAGTTTTCAAAGTTAAGTTTGGATGAAGTAGCTGCGGTAAGTGTTGATGTAGTAAAAACTGATGCCTATCATAATGTAGCATTACTTAAATTGAAAAAAGGTTTTATTATCGAAACTCCAGATTATTTAATGGGTCAAGTAGATAATTTAAAATTAGGAACTGGTTTGATTAATATTGGATTTCCTTATGGACATCAAGATATGCACATTCTTGCAATAAGAAGTAGTGTATTAAGTTCCAAGATAAAATTGGATAATGGTACAAAAATTTTATTATTTGATTCAATGGTTCATGATGGCATGACAGGTGGTCCTTTAGTTAGTATAGAAGATCGTAGAATCGTTGGAATTGTTGTTGGGCGTTTCTCTCCACTAGATGATGGAGGCGATTTTAGCCATGGGAAAAATCATCCAGCATACGATACCTCCATGAGTTATGCAGTATCGATTGAATATGGTTATAATATGCTAAAAGATCTAGGACTTGAAATAACTTAAAATATTCTTGATTGCAATATTATTATCAAACAGACTCCATGTCATAAACTTATATTATACCACAATTATCCCGATAATGGGATAATTGTGGTTGTTGTTATAGATATTTAGAATGGATTGTGTTAATTAATTAATCAAAACTAATGTGTTCTATGTCAAAGAAAGTAGTTGTTTCTGAAAGTTCTGCTTATAAACGGTTTTTAGGAAGTTTGAAAAAAGCAACAAAGCTTCACTAGGTTATAAGGGTCTTGTAGAATATAGAGAATTATTGTGAATTACAGGATAACAGTCCTGTAAAATATTCTCATTCACCACTGCTTAGCAGTATTGTAAATTTCAAAATTTTAATTTTAATTTTAATTATTAAAATGTGCTATATTTGGTATGAAGTGTATCATTTAATATCTAAAATACTAGGTGCCAAATTACCTTCACAGAGTGGGGATAAAAAGTTGTATTATCTTTAATATATGAGTTTGGATTTTCTTAATTGAAGATTTGAGCTCTTTTTATTTTAATAAGAATAATCTTTTTAATTGAAAAATGTAAATAATTTAACTTGAATCGTATTTTAAGACTATAATAAGCCTTTTTTTGATAAGACATCTTGCACTAGAGTTGTTGAAAGGAATGTAAAATTGTTATAGCTTGCTGCCAATTAGGACTTTAATGGTTTAACCTAAGGGTGTAAGATAAAGATGAACTGTTATTTTCTGAAATTTCAAGTGAATTAAAATAAATGAACTTTAGGTATATTATTATTACCTATTTACAAATTCATTTATAATAACAATTAATAAAAGTAGATAGCGAGTAATATCGCTCTATATAGGAGATTATTATGAGTAATGATGTACATGTTTTTGGCCCAGTACCTTCAAGACGTCTTGGTTTATCGTTAGGAGTAAGTCCAATTCCAGAAAAAACCTGTAATTACACCTGCACTTATTGTCAATTAGGACGTACAACGCATATGATTAATAAAAGGGAAATGTTTTATCCTGTTGAAGAGATAGCTTCACAGGTAAAAGCTGTGCTCAAAAAAAACAGTGCTATTGATGTTGTAAGTATTGTAGGAGAGGGGGAACCAACTTTGTATGCAGGGTTAGGAGAACTTATAGATACCATTAAGACTTTTACTGATAAGCCAGTTGCCCTAATTACAAATGGTGCTTTATTTTATGATGAACAAGTTAGAGCCGAGAGTGCAAAAGCTGATATAGTTCTTCCTTCCTTAGATGGGTATGATGAGACAAGTTGGAAGGCAATTGATCGACCTCATGGTAAACTAAAATATGAAGATGTTATTGATGGTCTTGTAAAGTTTGGACAAGAATATTCAGGCCAGAACTGGATAGAAATTATGCTTTTAAAAGGTTCAAACGATACTGATAAAGCTCTTAATGGTTTTGCAGAGTTACTATCAAAAATTAAATATGATCGACTCTATGTAAATACTCCAGTTCGTCCTCCCGCTGAAAGCTTTGTTCAACCAACAGCTCATGAGATTGTGGTAAAATTTGCAGAAAGGCTTAAAGGAACTGCTATTGATGCTCTCGTTTCTACTGGCTTTTTAAGTGATATTAGTGATAATTATGATGCATTGCATAGCATTATTTTGCGACATCCAATGAATAATTTTGAAATTGATAATTTTCTTACAACGAGAAATTCTTCAGAGACTGAGAAAGCTTCTGTTTTCGCAAAATTGCAAGCCAATAGTTCTGTTACTTCAACAGAATATAAAGGATTTGTGACGTATAGAGCAAATTAAGAGCAATATAAAGCCTCAGAGAACCTACAATAAATGGGTATTCAAGAAAAAAACTCACCGTTATAGTTTTACTGAAAATAGTAAATAATATTTTTATTTAAAAATGTTTATATGATTTATTTTTGATAGGACTTTCTCCAAATCACTGCAATCCTACTAGGTGCTATTTTATAATAGCAAGGTCATAGAATATTAAAATATAATTGGATTACAAAGTGTATTTGGAGTTCTCTTTCCTACAATTATGTCTCATTACAACGTTGGTTACCTTTTTAAGTCTCTTGGATTGAAGCTTTTAAATTCCTCAAGAAATTTGTTCAAAAAGGAATTTAGAAAACATTTAAGAGATTTAGGTATCGAAAACTTGCGAATTTTGGGGTTGTTTAATGAATCTTATAAATCAAGATATCTTGGATTTATAAAAAAATTAAGGGATTCCTTTTCAGTCCTTAGCCCTGCCACGAAACACTGCTGCTACATCTTTGGATAGAAATTTTGAATTACTTTCGGTATCATAAACAACTGCATTTGGGATATGTAAAAAGCCTTTCAAAATATCTACAAACTCATCCATTGAAGGAACTTTATCTAAAAGTATGTAGTATTTATCAGAACTATTTTTTTGGGAAAGAATCAATAAAATAATAAAGTTATGAGAATTACAATATTTTTTATATCCTTGATTTTAAAGCACAATCTCAATTATGTGATCTGATTTGACATCTTGGTCAATTAAATGTTGTTTGAATAAATAGACTAGAAAAAATAATTTTCAATATCAATTCACACCAGTAATATTTTAAATCATACGTTATGTTTATGTGAACTCAAACTGGTGAAATCAAAATCTCATTTAATAATCAAATTGTTATCCATTTACTATTTTAGATTTAGTAAAAATTGTCACAATTTATAAAAAAGATTATATGTTTTTACTTGAATATTATGGTGTATTTACAATTCTTAAATAACTACTATATTTTATTTTTAACTCATATATTAAAAAATAGAGAAGAGTTGGACTAAAAGTGAGAGTAGAATTTGAGAAGTTATAAAGCTTAGTAGTTGGGTGTTTTTTTAGCATGTATAGTTGAAGATTTCTAGAATATTAAATGTTTAAAGGAACCACTTCTCTGTTTTCGATAGTAAAGAGAAGAGCAATAGGCTTTAAAAATATGAACTATCTTCAAAGTGCTAATCTTAATCTGTCGATGGCATATTAGTATACCGGGGAACTACACAAAGCATTGGAGAATCTAAAAAACTTGCTAATTTGCAGTGCAAAATATTTTCTCCATCATGAGTGTATCCACATATTTCTAATTTCTCGATGACATTCGGGTATTAGGGAAAAGAAGCTTAGTAAACAGAGGAGTGAACTTAAATTACCTATTGAATAGGCAATTCAATATCTATTTAAAATTCCCCATCAACTACATAAACGAGATAATTAGCATTTGTAAAGGGATTACTACCACAAGAAGTGCTGTAGTTACCATCCATGCAGCATTTGCAAGGTCTATATCCAAATCATAAATTGAGGGAGGGACTAGCGCAGTAAATCCAACAGGCATTGAGGTAAGAATAAGGATTACCTTTAATGGAAGTCCATTATCAATTTTTCCAAATCCCAGTAAAAAGGCTATTCCTGTTGCAACAAACGGAACTAAAAGAAACTTTAGCCCAGAAATAATTATAGCTGGTTTAATAAAAGCTTTAATTCGGCTGAATTTCATAGCCATACCAATTGAAACAAGTAATATCAGGCTCGATAATGGAATTACTATTGCGTTGAGACTACTGTAAAATGCAGGCCTCGGTATATTTAAAAGATTGAGAATAACACCAATCAGGATGCTTAACAGAGCTACTAAAACAAATGGATCAGCAATAATTTTCAGCAATCTTTTTGTCTTTACTTCCTGTTGCATATTAGTTGAAAAACTTTTAGCAATCGGAAACCAGATGGCATAGTAAATAAAAGTCTCAAATAGTTTGTACATAGGCACCAATGCAAAAGCTTTTTCTCCCAAAAATACAAATACTATAAGAGCTCCTATTGATCCTAGGTTGGTCATTGCACCACAGCCAAAAAAAGCTCCTGCTTGCTTTGGTTTTAATTTTAATATTTTGCCAATAAAAAGTGCTGTACCTCCCCCCATTATAATTGCAAGGGCTCCAACAGCAGGCATGAGCATTATGTGAATATTGTCAAATGAAATATTCCAAATGGCACCTATGGTAGCAATTGGGCTCAGACAAATCAGAGCTAAAATCTGCAGTGCTTTACGCTGTTTATAAAGAGATTTATCAGCTTTGATTTTCCCTGCAATGACAAGTCTCTGGATAAGGTATCCAAGAATAAGTCCTAAGGCAATAATAGAAATAGAGAATAATAATTTCTGCATAAAAACCTCGATATATATAAAATATTGTATATAATATTTATTCTCTATTATAATCAACATTTTTTCAATAATGATTTGGCAATTTTACCACATTGCAATTCGGTGTAAATACTATTTTAATTTATCTTAGTTGATAAAAATCACATATTTTTATCAAAGTCCTGAATCCGTATGAAAAAAAATAGGGAGCTATTTCTACTTATGACATACCTTAAATATTGAATTTCTCTTAATTTTATTTTTTTATCTGGCTGATAGTTTCAATTCTACCCCGTTTTGGTTTAATGTTGTAGAAAATATTGTAATTTTTGTAAATATTTTTACTATTGGACATAAAAAATCCTTCTAATTGGTTTTAGAAGTATGTTAATTCCTAGTATATTTATTTTTTTTAAAT
>CAYWGU010000095.1:0-10588 GCA_964457975.1 uncultured Spirochaetaceae bacterium
TTCTCATGAAAGTAGATACTAAAGCATATGATTTACCTAAATCTTGAACAAACTTTGATAATGTATTCTTACTTAAAGAAAGTCCTGGAAACAATTCACTTATCCAGTTTAAATTGTATTTAGATGCAATTCTATCAAAAGGAATTCCTGGATAAATAACCTTTAAGAGGGCAATAGTATAAATGGTTATAGCATCTCTTGCCTCATATACATCTAAGGCTTCATCAAGTAAAGAGCTTGAAAGATTATGTATCAATTTAACGTCAGCAAAATCTTTATATTCTATTCTTCTATCTTGAATTCTGTTCTTATCTAGTTCAACAAACTGTCCATTTATAATATGTCCGATAGTACCACCACTAACTGGTTGATTCATACCATTAACAACTTTACAACCAACACGCTTAATAACAGCATACCTATAAATACCTGTACTGCGACTATCTACAACAACAGAATTGCAAGGACGTTCTACCTTTCTTATTTCTTCAGGAACACTCATAAACACCTCTAAAAAAATACAAATTAAATCTAAATAAAATAGCTAATAAATATTGCTTTATATAGTTCTTATTATATTATGATTTGAACTATATATCAAGAATTTTTTTACTTATTTTGACTATTATTACAATAAATTCCATATATTTTGATTATTTAAAGAATAAAAAAGGACCAAAAAAACTTACCCATTGGGGTAAGTTTAATAAAAGGTTGCATTCAAGCTCAGAATAAGCAATTTTCAAGTGAATTCATATAGTTTAAAGAATTGGTAAACTATTATTTAATATGAAAAAAGTAACAGTGCTTTTATTAGTTGCATTATGTTCCATTTCAATGGCATTTGCAGGTGGTTCTAAAGAAGAGTCAAATAGTGATAGTTCAAAATTAATTGGACTTTCAATTTCAACACTTAACAATCCGTTCTTCGTAACAGTTGTTGATGGTGCAGAAGCAGCAGCTGAAGCAGGAAATTATGATTTAACAGTTGTTGATGCTGGCGATGATGTAGTAAAACAGATAAACGATATTGATGATTTAGTTTCAAAAGGTATAAAAGTTATAATCATCAATCCTGTTAATTCTGATGCTGTAGCTCCTGCTGTTAAATCAGCAAAAGCTAAAGGTGTTAAATTTATTTCTGTTGACCGTGCAGTTAATGGTGAATCTGTAAGTTGTTCTATTGCTTCAGACAATATAATGGGTGCTAAATTAGCAGCTGATTATATGGTAAGCCTAATTGGAGAAGGTTCAGAGGTTGCTGAGCTTCAAGGGGTTCTAGGTGCTTCTGCTACAATTGATAGAGGTGAAGGTTTTCACCAAGTTGCAGATACTAAATTAAATATCGTAGCAAGCCAATCAGCAGATTTCAACAGAGCTAAAGGTTTATCAGTAATGGAAAACATCTATCAAGCTCATCCTGGAATTAAGGGTGTATTTGCACATAATGATGAAATGGCTCTAGGTGCAGTACAAGCTTTAGCAGGATATGCAAGTGATGTTGTAATCATTGGTTTTGATGCAACAGATGATGCTATTGATGCTGTAGCTGCTGGTAAGTTGGCTGCAACTGTAGCTCAACAACCTAAGTTAATGGGTGAGAGAGCTGTTGAAACAGCTATAAAGTTAATTAATGGAGAAACTGTCCCTCAAAGTCTTCCTGTTGATGTAACTTTAGTAACTAAATAAATCTTAGATCTTAGTGGTAAAAATTATTAAAAGATTTTTGCCACTATATTGTTAAGGAGCATTTGAATTAATGAAGATATTAAATTTTGGATCACTAAATATTGATTATGTCTATCAAGTCGATCATTTTGTTCAAGCTGGTGAAACAGAAAGTTCAACAAGTAGAGAAACATTTCCAGGTGGTAAAGGTTTGAATCAATCAGTTGCTTTAGCAAGAAGTGGCAGTGAAGTTTATCATGCAGGTGGCATAGGAAAAAGTGATGGTTTATTTTTAAAGAATCTGTTAAATGACTGCAATGTAAATACAGATTTTGTTAGAGAAATGGACTGTCCTACCGGTCATGCTATTATTCAGGTAAACTCAAAAGGAAACAACTGTATTCTACTTTTTGGTGGTGCAAATGTAAAACAAGATAAATCATTTATTGATGATGTTTTTAAACATTTTGATAAGGGTGATTATCTGGTTTTACAGAATGAAATAAATAATATTGATTACATTTTAAACAGTGCTCATGAAAAGGGGATGGTAATATTCTTAAATCCATCACCATTTAATTCTGTAGTGACTAATTTGAATCTAGAATATGTGGATTATTTTTTATTGAATGAAATTGAAGCTTCATCTATGTGTGGCAAAGAGTCAGATAATCTTGATGAATTGATTAAAGAATTAAGAAATAAATATCCGAAGGCTAAATTTGTACTCACACTTGGTAAAGATGGTGTTTGTTATTTTGATTATAAGACAATGTACAAGTATGGAATATATGATGTTGATGTTGTTGATACAACAGCAGCTGGAGATACATTTAGTGGATACTTTATAAGTAGCATTGCAAAGAATCTTAATGTGGAAGATTCTTTAAGAATTGCTTCAATAGCATCCTCTATGGTTGTATCTAAAAGTGGAGCTGCTGTATCAATTCCACTTTTAGTTGAAGTTGAGAATAGTGATTTAGAATTAGTTTAATAAGTGTCTTATACTCGTGACTCACGAGTATAAAGGTTGGAGTAAAGATTATCATAAAGATTTAAGTGAAATTGCTCTGATACGATATAGGAATAATCTAGATAAATATCATTCAATAGTTACAACTATTGAAAACTGTTTAAGCGAAGTAAATAGAGCTGTAGGACAAAGAGTTTGGCAAGCTACTACAAATTACATTAAGTACTATCCTCTAGTAATCGATGCCTTAATAAATGGTAGTGATGATAAGATTGATAAAGCAATGGATATAGCATTTGAAGATCAATTTGTACAAAAAATAATACCTAAACTTACAGGATTAGAAACAGAAGGATACGCTAGAGAGAAATGCTTAAATATTGTACAAGAGCAATTGAAAGAATTTAATAATGGATCATTATTAAAGGATTTTGATAAGGCTTTACATTCTAATTATGGTCAATTCAATTGGGTTAGTTCTGAATATCTTCTAGATGACAATAATGATTCTCTTAAATCTTTAAACAATTAATGCTATTGTAAAGTAATTACTAAGTTGCCTATTCATATAAAATGAGAGGTATACTTAGTTTTCATTAGTACATAACGCAAAATAATGGTTCACTCATAAAATTTGTTTGCTATCAGAGATTTTGTTTTCGGCTACAGGTGTAAATATTATACAAAGTTTTAAAGATATATAATAAGTTAGGTCTAATGTTGCCTCAGGTATAGTATAATAGCTAACCTAGCTACTTTTGTTAATAAATCGTAAAACTATCAATATTTTTTTTACAACACTATTAGAGGGCGTTTTGAGGCTTATGTTCTATTTTAAAAATGAATATTGATATTGAACATGTTGCACGATAAATAAGGTTTGTTGTATTAATTAGATGGAGATTGCTTTAATTAATTAGCATTAAATATCTTTTTTGTTTTAATGTAACATTAATTACTTGCAATGTAACATTACTAATGTTATATTTATAGTATCTTATGTTATGTTAGAAGGAGCCCATGATGGTATTAGCTGTAGAAACTTATTTAAAAGAAAATATTGATGAAAATGTTGAAATAAAATTAAAGAAAGTAAAAAACATATTCCCAATTTTTTTAACAAATATATATAATTTTTATGACTTGAGAATTCTTGATACTTCATGTATTTTACTTGAGATTCTAGATGATTTACCAGGTGTGGATGTTATTAAAAAGCATTTAAAGCGAATTGAAGAATTAACAAATCAACCGATTGTTCTGTATTACAAAGCAATCACAAGATATAGAAGAAAAAGTTTGATTGAGAATCGTATACCATTCATCATTGAAGATGGACAGATGTTTTTACCATTTCTATCTCTTGATTTAAAAAAAATGTCTCCCTGCTTGGAACGAAAAGCAACCGCATTTACTCCATCTGAACAACTTTTGTTTTTATATTTTTTATACAACAAAGATACTGTCGTTAATACAACTGAAGTCGCTAGGAATATGGGCTTTACGTCAATGACTGCTTCTAGAGCTTTAAATAAGTTGTATGACGCTAAATTAGTCACATTCGAATTTGGTGGTAGGACAGGGCGTAGTAAAGAGTATAAAAGAATTTTAGATCCTGAGTATTTTAAAAAAGGTCTTAGATATATTAAAACTCCTGTAAAGCGAGTGATATATGTTGAAGAGGCACCACAAAACTCTTTGATTGCAGGTTTAGAGGCTTTATCTGAGCTATCTATGATAAATCCTCCAGTATATATGGTAAGGGCTATAAGTAGTAAATGTCTTAATGAACAAGATCTTAAAATTATAAATAACATGGATATTATAAAAGATAATAAATTTGTTCAATTAGAGGTATGGGATTATGATCCTAAATTATTCACTGAAAAAGAATATCCAGATCCTATGTCCCTATATGCATCATTAAAAGATAAAAATGATGAAAGAATTGAGATGGCTTTAGATGAAATGCTGCGAGGTGAAGTATGGTACAAGGATTAAAAAAGTTTAAAGAGTCGTTTATTAATCATACAAATCAGTATGTTTTAATTGGCGGTACAGCTTGCGAAATTCTAATGAATGAATTAGGAGCTGAATTTCGCGCAACAAAAGATTTGGATATGGTACTAATTATTGAAGCACTGGACGAATCCTTTGGAAAAACTTTTTGGAAGTTTATTGAAGAAGGTGGTTATGAGCTTCGAGAAAAGAGTGCAGGAGAGAATCAATTCTACCGGTTTACTTCGCCGACTGATTCTTCATTTCCAAAAATGATTGAACTTTTTAGTAGGAAGCCTATTAACTTTGAACTAAATTATGATAATGGTCTAACTCCTATTCATATTGAAGAGAGCATCGTAAGTCTTTCTGCTATCCTATTAGATGATGACTATTATGATTTATTATTGGAAGGAAACATAACAGTTGATGGTTATTCAGTTATTCGAATTGAAACTGTAATTCTTTTTAAAGTTAAAGCTTGGTTGGATCTGAAATCAAAAAGAGAATCAGGAGAACAGATTGATTCTAGAAATATCAAGAAACATAAAAATGATATTTTTAGGCTTCTTGTAAATATTAATCCTTCAATTAGAGTAAATTTGTCAGAAGAAATTCAAGATGATGTTCATAAGTTTATTAATTTAATTGAAGAATATAAACCAGATTTAAAAGGTTTAGGTATAAGAGGTGCTAGCTTTGAAGAGCTAATAGATATTTTTAAGAATATTTATTTGGGAGTATCTGAAGCATTGTAAGTTTATAGTAAAATTGAAAGTAACTTAAATTAAGGCAGTTTTATTCATTTTTAAATATAAAAGATGATAAAAAGTTCCAACTTTTGGATTATATATTAGTGATGCAACTGGTGGAACCAATACAAACATTGGTATTGTTCTAGATTACTTAATTATTCATGATTATTGATTTCTGCATTATTTGTCCATCATTGTAATTAGAAAATGCACAAACTGTTTTAAAAAAGATTTTGTTATTATCCCGCGGAATTCTATATTATATTTTTTCTCTTTTAAGCATGAATCCTGTCCTTGTATTTCTCTGTATGTAAATTATACCCTACATTAGAAATATTGCAACGTTACTGCTATCGATTCAATAATCGACTCACATCGATTGATCCGATAGTAAAACGGCCGTATGAAAACTCCTAAAATGACTGAATCGCTATATAATAGAGTATAAGGTTAATCATGAATGAAGAGAAATATTTACCTAGAATTATTGATAATGGATTAGAAAAATACTTAAAACTTTTGGTGCAGTTTGCATTGAAGGTATCAATAGAGATACAAAAAATAACTCATATAATATGGACTGTGTACTTTTCTGTGTCCACATATATGAGCCATTGTAAATTGATACTGCTGCAAAGTCATTAATAAAAATAAAAGACAAGATAATTAAAAAAGGAGGCATACCTCCTAAAGTATTATGCATAATTTGTGGATTATCAAATGCTGCTTATTTAAGGACTGATGGTGTTTATGTTTGCCCAATAACAGCATTAAAAAATTAATAAGGTTCTTCGGGAATTTGTGTGAATGCTTTTTTAAAGATTTGCATCTTTACAACACTTTCAATGTCTTATGTTAATAGATTATTACCCTTTCTTAGTATTGTTATCCTATCTGAGATATCATATACCCAATCAATCTTATGAGAGATTATAACTATACAGCAACCATTATCTTTTAATTCTAAATTTAATAGTTCCTAATTCTTATTTTTAAAGACTTATTTTGGATATATATTGGTCTAAATAACTGATTTTAAGAAAATCTTAATGTTATTTTTAATAACATTACATATATTAGTTGACATTCTATGTGATTGAAATTAACATATAAGTGTGAGAAAATTTTGAGAGGTGGCTATTATGGAAATTATATCAACAGAAAAATTAGCAAATGTTGTATATGACTTACGAACAGAAAAAAAGTTGACACAGCAAGATTTAAGCGAAAAAACTGGTATCAATAGAATTATGATTAGTAGAATAGAAAAGAATAATTTTATTCCATCTATTAAACAATTAGAGGCTTTATCAAATACTTTGTGTTTTGATGTTACAACTTTATTTTCTGAAAAAAAAGATAATAATTATTTTATTGCCTTAAAGAGTGAAACACTAAATGAAAAGGAAAAACAAGGTGTTGAAAAACTATTTTCAATGATGTTAACACTTAGACAACAAATTCAAATAAGGAAATCTTTTGAAAATGGGAAAACAAGAAATTAGTGAGATTGATAGTTTTGAAATAACAAAACTGGCTCAAGATGAAAAAAGAAAGTTAGGGTATGTAGGCGCTGCTCCAATAGCAAATGACTTAGTTAATCTTTTAGAACAATTAAACATCATTTTACTTGAAACTCCAATTGAATCTGATAATGATGTTCCATCTTTTTCTGCTGCAATACTATATAGTGAAATTCAAAATTTAACATTTATTGGAATTAATACAGCTGATTATTATGATAACCAACTGTTTGCAATTTCTCATGAGTTATATCACTACTTTGCAAAATCAGGCTATCATTTAAGTAGAATTAATGATGAGAAAAATAGTATTATTGAAATCAAAGCTAATTACTTTGCTTCAGAATTTATTTTACCAAAAGAAGAGCTATTTAAAATTGTTTTTGAAGAATTCAAAAGTAAAACTATAACATCAGTTGAAATCAATATAATTATTCGTTTTATTGCGAGACTATATTGTAAGTGGTGGCTTCCTTATAATTATATAGTATTAAAACTTTTAGAGATTGGTGCTATTTCTGAAAATCAAAAAAATGAATTGAATAAATATAACGTGCGAGGAAATGACTCAAGTTTTGCTAAAATATGTAAAACCATAAATTTAAATATTTATAACAGTTTAAATAGTATTACTAAAAAAAATAGTACTTCATCTGAGATTATAGAAGTAATAATAAAAAATTTTGAAGACAACTTGATTAGTGAGGATGATTTTGAACAAAAGTTACAGCTATTTAATTTATCTCCAAGTGATTTTGGATATGATGTAGAAATAGATCCAGAAGATATAGATGAATTTAATTCTTTTTTTGAAATGGATTCAAAAGATGAAAATTGAATTAAATTATAATCCTTCTTTAATAGATATATTTTATAATCCAAATCAAATAATAACATTGGATGCTAATTTTTTGATTTGTTCATCGAGAAAAACAATGGAATTTCCTTTTAATAAGTTTGTTGAAATCTGGCTTAATCCTATATTTAAAGCTTTCCCGAAACTTGCAATTCATCAAGCAGTTTATGAAGAATTAGTTAGTATCAATTCAAAAAGTTATATTGATTCCCAAACTGATTTGATAATACATGAAGACGATTCATTAAATAACACTGAACGTAGATTACGTAATATAATTGAAGAGAAAATAGCAATCAATACTCAATATATTATTGAGGAAGATAACAAATCTGATAGAGGTGAGGTAAAATCTTTAGCTTTCATAGCTGTCAAAGATTATTTATATTTTGCATCTAATGACTATAATGCTATCACCCTAGTAGAAAATTGTGTTGAGTTAGAAACTGGTTTAGATAATATTCGAGCTATCAAGATGTATGAATTAATATACTACTTATATAAAAAGAAATTATCAGACAGCAAAGGTCTGAGAATGTTATACAAGTATCAGTATTATTTAACAAAAAGGGAAAAAAGTATGAATCCAAATTGGGGAGAATTTACTTCTCAGATGGATGTTGTTTATGATAAATCTTTTAATCAGTAAATCAAGTATTACTTTAATCTTTCTTAGTAATTTAGTTTAGAGTTAATAGAACCTAAGATAATGACAAAAGTAGAACCATACTCTAGAGCTGAATCATGACTCTTTTGTTATCAATTTCAAGGTATCAGTCTTGAATGCCTGCAGGTCTACCGAAGATGGCACTTCCACATTCAATTTCTTATAGAACTCCTTCACTTGTTTGTTAGGGACTTCAACAATCACTGTCCCATCCCTTTTCTTTGTGCACATAAGCGACTGGGTCTTTCCAATTAGCTTACATGTCGAGATTCCAGGTCCTGAGAGCATCTTCCTTAGCTGCAGCAAGGTAATGGTCGATATGATGTCAGAGAGTATCTTCCCCCTGACTGTGAGATCTGACCATTTGGATAGCGGTAAGAGATTAATATACTCCTTGCTAGTCTTGAAAACACTCTCAATCTGTGTTCTTCCAAAGTAGTCGTCTAGTATTTCATTAGGAGCCTTCTTCTCGGTGGAGAGCAGGATGAAAAATCCAAAGCGCACGGAAGTCCAGTTCTTTTCCTTGTCACTCATACCCTCATATTCCTCCTCATGCTTGAGACGATAGTTTCTACTCCCTTCAAGGGCATTGTCCTTGTCTACATATACATAAGCATGCATATTGAAACCAAAGACTTCGGTCTCGACATGCTTACCAAAATAGGTATGCCCTTGGCGGATGAACTCATATTTGGCATTGCTCATTAGCTTCTTGCACTGGTGATAGAGCGTTTTGTGTGGATAGCCCCTCTTTGCTGGCATGCGCACAGTCATAGTCTTGCCCCACTCATTTTCCGCATGGAAGCCCTGTATCAAGTCCTTACTTGCATATCCGGCATCCAACACAAAGTTGTCTATGCAGATGTCAAGACTCTCAGCCACATCCTCCATAGTTGATTGTAGGGTGCTCAAGTCTAGGACATTGCCTGGAATCATCGAATACCATACAGGCAAACCTGTCTTCTCATCCAATACGAGCACTAGCCTTGTCTGTATTGAGGTACTCGATATGCCATGGCTACAAAGGGCATTGAACGGATTATCCCTAATGGTATTTGGCAGAGGTGTTGAATCCACATAGCAGCCAATGCCAAATCCAGGATTCTTTTTTCTCATATCAGCGATAAATGCCTTGAAGAAGGCAAGCCGGCTTGAGTCCTCGCCCATCATTGAGAAGTAGGCAGTGTCGCTACCAAGAGAGCCTATGGGAATTGAATCAAAGAGATAGGAAGCGAATGATTTGCCGATGTAGTCATCACAGGAGATTTTGGATCCATCTTTCAGGACTGAATGAAGCAGATGAGAGAGCACCCGCTCATAGTCTCTATCTTGTGAAAAAGCAGTACGAAGAACCTGAATCAAAGATGATTTATCACAAACTTTAAGAAAGAGATAGGCGTCACCGAATATGGTATGGATTTGAGGCTCTGTAAAGAGATTAAGGTCTCTGACGCTGGAATTTTCCTTCCCGATATTCTCAAAGGTATCTGTCACTGCATCATAGGCTACAAGCCCCCTAGTAGGAGAGAGAAATACTCCCTTTTTCCCTGAGGCATCAAGAGATAGCACCTTTTAGAGCTTCTCCCTGGTGGCATGGCGAGACCTGCCTTTATAAGCCTTGTCGTATTCTTTTCTCATAATCGAAGCGCTTCCCGAGATGATACTCTCATCTTCATTTCTCACCAGTTTCTGCACTTTTATGAATGCCATGGGTTTTGCCTCTTAAATTAAAGTATATGGTGCTACCTAGAACAATATATATGGTGCAAAAAAGTCCTTCAAAATGCAATCAAAAGTGAAAAAAGGTATTCAGAAATGCAAATTTCAAAGATTTTATGAAAGTTGTTCAGGGTATGGTTCTACTTTTTTGATTCTTATAGGTTGAATGGGTAAATGCATTTTCTAAAAATAGTCAAATTACATTAACTATTACAAATATTAGTGTAAAATTTTATCAAATGTATTAATAGGCAGTAGTATGATTAAAAATTTTGGCTCTTCGAGGCTTTGTGTGGGTAGAATTTTTATTTAGGTACATGAAATCCCCAAAAAGTAGTTGAAAATTAAGAAGTAAATATTTTTATTTTTATTTAAGTTTTTTATTGAAAAAGACACCAGTTATCCCCTATTGTAAGTTTAACAAAAACA
>CAYWGU010000096.1:0-10449 GCA_964457975.1 uncultured Spirochaetaceae bacterium
AATTTTTCAACAACTAAAGTCAAAGATCTTTTAAAAACACAGAAATAAAACAAAATAGACTAAATAAAAAGAATCTCTTAGAGGGATAATAAATGAATGCACTTTAGAAGCAACTCAAGTCATTTAAGTAGTTCTTAAATACTTATGATAATGATTTAAGCTATGAGTATAATTATATGAGCGATTATTATTTTATATCGTATTCTTTCAACCATCATATTTGTGCAATGTGAAAATATTTACTCAGATTACTTGGTAACAACTAGTAGAAAAATATAATCCATCAAAAGAAATAGAGATGTTGTTTCTTAAAATTTACCAGGCCTATTGCAAGGTGATGTAAAAAGATAGATATAGGGCCTAAAGGCAATAAATTAAAGATTAATTTATTGCCTCCAAAACCCTATATATTATTAGTACTGATAAAATGTTTAGCTAAAAATTTTTTATTTAGCCAAAGTTTTATTCTTTTATTTCTCACAACCATAAGCTTCAAGTTGTATTAAAGCTGGAAATGGTGATGTTTCTGATTCTTCAATTATTAAACTATCTATTATTAAAGAAGTAATAACTCTCTCTTGTATTTTAAAAGATTGTTTAGCATGAGTTTTAGCCAATTTAAATGTTTCTTTTGAACCATCACTGAAGGTTATTGTAGCACTTCTCCAATAAGAATCATGAGGGAAATCAGCTCTTAGATATAAAGCAATTTCATCTATAACAACTTCACGTTTAAAATCAACAGTTAATGCAGCTTCAGGATCAGAATTTATGCCCCAACTAGCAAAAGGCCAATTTCCATGATAGCTATTAGCAACAATTCCATCAATTGCATTTCTAGCAGCAAAAACACTTTCATTACGTGTTTCTACAGTTGCAATTGCATGTGGAAATAAACAATCATTACTGTGACCATCTAAAGTGTTCAAACATAAATTTTTTCTACATTTAATCTCAGCATCTGAAGCAAGTCTAGCATGAATATAATGCTGAGTACCTTGGAATGCCATTGGATTGTATGCAAGTAATTTTTCGCCAAAAGGAATTTTGAATTCAAAAGTTCCACCATCGTAATAAACAAAACTATCCTTTAATCCAGCATCAATGCTGATTATATAATAACCTTTTTGATTAGCGGTGAATCCAATAAAATTATTCTCCTCATATTTTTGCTCTACAAATAGAAAAGCTTCATTAATGTCGGTTTTAGAAAGAATGACCTTTTCTTCTTCTTTAAGTGAAAGTGTAATTTCTGATTTAATTTTCATATTTCAATAACTCCTTATGCTTACTATAGGCGACAAAATACCTTTTGTCTATATGTATACAAATATTTATTTCGTATACATATTATTATTACGTATACATACTGTTCAAGTCTTACCTTCCTTGCAAAAAACTCCTCTTTATAAGTAAAGCACATTAAGTTCTAATATTATTATATTTTTTTTCCATCTTGGTTGAAGAATCATTCAAGAATTATCATCTTGATATTTGCAAATTTCATCTACAACTTACTTTAAAATTCAAAGCTCAACGCTATGTATTATACACTGACTTTTGATTTAACTACTCCAAAAACGATTTCTATAATATCTAATAGCTATATTCTCGCTAACAGAAGAATAAATTTCCCTCTTGCTCATACATTTGTAGCTAATTAGAAAAACTGTATATCGTAATTTTAAATAATTCTTAAATGGTTTTCCATAATTTATGCTTTGCATTAAGAAAATTCATCCATAGATATAGCTAAATTTTTATCAATTGCATTTATTTGTGATACTTAATGATTCTTAAATAATAATTTCATTGACAGATGACAATTTGCATATTAGTATCCATATAGCTACTTTGTATACAAACTTGAATTTTGATGACAATAATTAAATAAATAAATATTATTGGCTATTTTGTAGACAATGCTTCGGGAATATTAGAATACTTAAGAAGTCCTCCTATATCTTTAGTTTGTGCTGTTTCGATTTTGCAATTTTTATATATCTATTGTGATAATGTTGTTTTAATATAGGAAAACAACATTAATAACAGTTATTATTAATTTTTTGTATCTAGCTAATGGGTTCATTTCATCAGTTAGTTTTTTCTACAGGGGGAAGTGTGAGAAAATTACTTATTGTTTGCTTAGTTTTTATATCCTTATTGGTAGGATGTAAAAAGGGCGAGGAAAATAAAATTATAACCTCAGAAACTGTTGTTCTTCGTTACGCTGAAAGTGAAAAAAAAGGTACGTACCAGTCAGATCTGAGTAACTATTTTGCCAACTTAGTAAAAGAAAGAAGTGAGGGTAGAATAACAATAAAAGTATATTATGGTGGTGAATTAGGTACAGAAGAACAAGTACTAACACAGCTTCAATTTGGAGGAATAGCTTTAGGTAGAGTTAATTTACTTTCAGTTTCTGAACAAATACCATCATTTGTTTCTACTTTCTATCCTTTAATTAATACACCCTTTTACAATATGCGAGAAAGCATTGATAATTTTGATAATTTTAATTTTGCTTTTCAAAATGAAAAACTATATCCTCTGACTATACTCACCCCTGGTTTAAGATGTATTTATAGTGATGAAACATTAGAAAATAGTGACACGGAATTAAATAAGAATGATTACAGTAATATAAAAATTGGAATCGATAATTCACTAATGTATGAGAACTTTCTAATAGCCCAAGGTGCAAGTCCGATACTTCTTGGAAATACTGCTACTTTTCCATCGTTAAGAAATGGATTTATTGATGCAAGAGAATCCTCTGTTTCTTCCTTTTTAAGTAGTGATGAATATCCATATATTAAAGAAGTTGTAATTCTTGATAATATTACTTTACCCTCATTTATTTTATTTAGCATTGAAGTTTTAAACCAATTAACCAAAGATGATGTTGATTTATTAACTGAGTGTGCAAATTCAACATTAGAATATGCTACAAAATATATTTATAATGAAGAAATAAAAGCAATAACCAAAATCGATAATGATAAAATAATGAGGCGAATATAATGAAACGAAAAAGAGATCCATTATTATTCTCAGTTGGAAACCAGATTAATTTAATCATTATTAGCATCTTTATAATTGTTGCTGCATTTTCCTTTTCTGTAAGAACCACAATGTTTGATTATATTTCTAAAAGTTCCAGTAATAATAATCTATCATATAAAGTTTTAACTCTTAAAACCAGTTTTTCAGACTGCAATGAAAGTTTAAATATGTATTTAACGACAGGAAATAGGCAAAAACTTAATGAATTTAATATTTCAAGTGATAAATCACGAGAAATAATTTCTAGCTTAATTCTTTCCATTAGTGATAGTGAAAACGTATATTTACTTAAATCCATTGAAACTTCATTCAATAATTATTTTTTTGAAGGATGCATAGCTTCTTTTAATTATAATACCAATAATTATGAATACTACAGTAAAATGTACCTAGCCGAAATTATTCATACCTACTTACAAAAATATTGCAATGAATTATTAAATAATCTAATCGAATCTGAAAAAGAAACCAACACTTTATTAGATTCCAATTTCCATAAATATTCAACATTTTTGGTGATATTTCTGCTAGTTTTTTTTATATTTATATTCATAGTATTTCTTCATATTTATAAGAATATTACTCATCCATTGATTAATTTAGTTCACCAAGTAAAGAAGATTTCTAATGGCGAATTAGATAGCAAGGTCAAACCATTAAACAGAGATAATTCCATGGGTCTCTTAATTCATACCTTTAATGATATGGTAGATAATATTAAAGACATGATGGAGAAACTCAAGAATAAAGTTATTATAGAAAGACAACTGCTTGAACAGCAACAACTCAATGAAGAAAATTTAAAACTTTTAAACCAAGCGCAATTTTTAGCTTTGCAATCACAAACAAATCCCCATTTTTTATTTAATACCTTAAATTCTATATCAAGAATGATTACCTTAGAAAGAAATGAAGATTCACTTATTATGATTGATTCATTGTCTCAACTACTTAGATATAATCTCTCTGACGGAACCAAACCTGTTTCCTTAATGCAAGAATTGGCTGTAACAACAGAATATATAAAGATACAGCAAAAAAGATTTAGTAAAAGATTGAAATATGAAATCAGTGTCCCATTTGATTTACAAAATGATATATTCCTACCAAAATTTACACTACAACCTCTGGTTGAAAATGCCATTGTGCATGGTCTTGAACCATTAAAGAGGGGTGGAACTATTAAAATACTTGGCAGAGTAGAAGATGACAATATTATATTAGAAGTCGATGATGATGGCGTTGGGGTTAGTGACAAATTTCTTAATAAATTTATAAGCAGAGAAGAAATATTTTGCGATAATCGAAGGCATTTAGGATTGCAAAATACTAGAAGACGACTGGAAATTTTTACTGGTGAAAAGGATACCTTAACAATAATGAGACATATAAATGGTGGAACAAAGGTGATAATTAAGTTCAAAGCAGATATGGAGATTGTAGACAATGTATAAGATTTTAATTGCTGATGATGAAGAACTAGAGAGAAAAGTTCTAAGTATGTTTGTTGAAAAGTCTAATTTACCAATTGATAAAGTCATTTTAGCGGAAGATGGCAATGATGCATTGGTAAAAATAATTTGTGATAAACCAGATATTATAGTTTTAGATATTAATATGCCTGAGTTATCAGGACTTCAAGTTTTAGAAAAGATAAGAGATGAAAAGTTAAATTGTAAGGTAATCATATCGACGGCATTCGACCAATTTGATTATGCTGTTAAAGCACTAAAACTAGGTGCACTAGATTTCTTAGTTAAGCCTGTGCTGAAAAGAACTTTTTTAAACACATTAGAAAATGCAATCTTAAAGATTCAAACAGAAGAAAGTAATAAAGATAAAATGAAACAACTAGATAATGTTATCGAATACTTAAAAAATAAGCCAGTAGAAAAAAATAGTAACTATTCTAACAAGCTCCCTGATGCCATTGTTTTTGTCAAAGAATACATTGAAAACAATTACTGCAACTATATAAATCTTGATGATATAATCAGTGATTGTGGTTATTCTAAATACCATATTTCTAGATTATTTAAGAACTACATGGACTGCACAATAATGGAATATTTACTAAAGCAAAGGATAAATAAGGCAAAGGATTTATTAATAAATACTCAAGATACAATTAAAGAAATTTCAATGTCTATTGGATATAGTGATCCAAATTATTTCAGCTTGATTTTTAAAAAGGTACTGGGTATAAGCCCGATTCAATATAGAGCTGCTAAAAGATAGTCCTAGAGGATATTGCTTTTATGGCAATATCTTATAGGTTGTAAGCAATATAATATAGTGTGCGCCTGTCAAACCTATTTTATCATTAGATTAAATTTAGGAGGAACTTTATGTTTAAAAAAGTTTTATTAATCACAACAGCATTAATTCTTAGTAGTTCAATGTTATTTGCTCAAGGAAGTAGTGAACAATCTAGCACTGCTGGTGGCCCAGAAAAAGTATACACAATGCAAATTGCTCATGCTCAACCAACCACAAACCCTCGTCATATTTCTCTAGAATATTTCAAAGAAATAGTTGAAGAAAGAAGTAATGGCGCTATTAAAGTTGAATTATATCCAGCTGGTCAATTAGGTACTGAAAAAGAAATGTTAGAACAAGTATGTTCTGGCGTTATTCAAGGTATGAGAGGGGGACAAATGGATTTTGTTCCAAAACTATTGGTGTTTACTCTTCCTTTCCTATGTGAAACTAGCGAACAAGTAACACGTTTAATGAATAGTGAATTTGCTAAAGAAATATGTGAATCAAGTAAAAAAGATGGTGCATTAATTTTAGGTCTTGGTGATGCTGGTGGATTTAGACAATATTCAAATAATGTTAGACCAATTCATACTCCTGCAGATTTAAAAGGTTTAAAAATGCGATCAAACGGTATGGACACCATTGATAAAACATTCAAAGCATTAGGTGCATCTGTTGTTTCAGTTCCTTATTCAGATTTATATATGGCACTTAAAACTGGTGTTTCAGATGGTCAAGAAAATCCATGGGTAAATATTGAAGGCATGAAATTCTATGAAGTTCAAAAATATTTCACAGTATTGAATTACCAATTTCATCCAGATCCTTTCTATGTTAATTTAGATTGGTATGAAAGCCTACCTTCAGAATATCAAGCTATTTTAGCTGACGCTACAAAAGACATGATGGGTGTTAATAACCAAGCTGTTGTAGACAATCAAGCTAAAGCAAGAAGCATTGTTGAAGCAAATTGTGAAATCTATACACCAACTTCAGCAGAATTACAAAAATTCAAAGATGCTACCGAAGTTGTTTATCAACAATATATCGATGCAGGTATCTTAACTAAAGCAGAACTAACTAAAATGAGAGCTACAGTTAAAGGTAATTAATAATTATTACTCAGTAAGATAATAAACCGGACCTTCTAGGTTCGGTATTATTATCAATAGTAGGAGGTTTATTATTAATACTACTATCAAAAATATTTCAAAGAATATCTATAAAACCTATGTAGCAATCGGGATAATAGCAGTGGGGCTTATTGCCTTTTGTGTAATTTTTGCTGTTATTGCTAGGTATTTTTTTGGTATATCTTTTATTTTCCTTGAGGAATTTATCACAACCTTATTTGCCTTTACAACCTTCTGGGGAATTGGTATTTGTGTAATGGAAAATGAGCAAGTTTCTATCGTGGCTGTTTATGATAAATTTAACCCAAAATTTAAAGTATTTGCAACTTTATTTAATTTTGCAGTAATGATTTCTGTTGATTTGGTAATGATTAAATACGGCTATTTGTATATGCAAAAGTTTGGTCATCAATTATCTATGGGAATGTCAATTCCAATGAAATATATGTATGGAATTATTCCAATTGGCTGTTTTATTGCATTAATTACTATGCTAATAAAATTAGTTGAATACATTACAAGTTTAAAGAATAAGGAGTAAAAAATGGCAATTATATTTTTGTTGGTATTTTTAATTGGCTTTGCATTAATGGGTACTCCTTTAGCTTTTGCTATTGGGGCGTCTTGCATGAGTTTTATGCAATCATTCAACCCTAATTTTATGCAGATGATGCCTCAGCGAGTATGGGGTGGCGTATTTTCATTTGTTATGGTTGCAATGCCTCTATTTATGTTAGCAGGTGAATTAATGAATACAGGAGGAATAACAAGAAGACTTGTTGATTTTTCAATGTATTTAGTTAGACCTTTTAATGGTGGTTTGGGTGAAGTAAATATTATTGCTTCTATGATTTTTGGTGGAATTTCAGGTTCTTCTGTTGCTGATACTTCTGCACTTGGATCTATCTTAATTCCATCTATGGAAAAAGAAGGATATCCTAAAGGGTTCGCAGCTGGTGTTACAGTAGCTTCTTCTACCATGGGAATGATAATACCACCATCTGTACCTATGATTGTTTATGCTATGGCATCAGGAGCTTCGATTGGTAAATTATTTATCGCAGGACTTGTCCCTGGTGTATTAATTGGTGTATCACAGTTGATAAATGTTAATTTTATTTCAATAAAACATGGATATCATCCAGAAAAAAAACCTTTTGATAAAAAACATTTTATACATACCATGCTATATGGCATACCTGCTATATTAATGCCGGTTGTAATCGTTTTATTTGTATCCTTTGGTATTTGTACAGCAAGTGAATCTGCAGGTATTGCAGTATTGTATTCACTAATAATCGGTTTCTTTTTTTATAAAGAATTGACTGTTAAAGCTGTAATTAGTGCACTTAGAAAAACTTTACTATCATCGTCAGCTATTATGTTGATCATTGGATTTACAACCATATTTACATGGTTATTAACAATGGCTAATATACCAGCTCAAATAGCAGCATTCTTTTTATCAATGGATTTACCAGTTTGGGGTTACGCTTTAATATTTGATTTACTTATTTTATTAATTGGAGCCTTTATTGATGTTACTCCTGCTATTCTATTATTAACACCAATTCTACTTCCTGTTATGGAGTCTGTTGGAATTTCAGCACTACAATTTGGTGCTATGTTAATTACAGGATTGGCTATAGGTTTGGTAACTCCACCAGTTGGAATGTGCTTAAATGCTTGTACCAAAATCAACCATATGCCAATTATGGATATATTTAGAGGAGCCCGTCCTTTAATTATTGGTAATGTAATAGTATTATTATTGATTAGCTTGTTCCCTGTCTTAACGACATATCTTCCATCATTGATGTCATATTAATGTAACTAATGCATATGGATAATTATAAATATTATTCATATTATTCATATGCTTGGTAGTTATTATTTACCACTACAAGTTAAATTGGATGTTTAATAAACTGCCAAATTGTATATATCTTTGATTCTTGCTTCTAGGCTTTTCAGGAAGTGTAAGACGCAACACACCTCTTTCAACCAGGGGCTTTATTAATTCCAATGCAGTATAATTATATGTTAATTCAACATGGTCAGATATCTCTTTTTTTGTTTTAGAAGTTTTACAATATTCATATATTTTCATCTCTGTGTCAGACAAATTTTTTAATTTTTCAATACCAGAATTTCCTTGAGTATTAAGCCTTTTATCAATGTCATTTTTTAAAATAACAGTAAATTCACTATTGCGATTAATGAATTCAGGAGCAGGCAAATTGGTGGCTTCCATTTCTTTTCTCATCAAAGGAATTCCTGTAAATCTATTTTCAGTTTGTTCTAATAATTCAATTGTACTTGCAAGTTTAGCATTTCTTGTATTTGGATGTACTTCGCCTAATTCATCAACAGTAATCCCACCAAACAAACCACCCCTATTCCTTATTTCCATTCTATCAGAATACATTGTAAGTGATATGGGTGTGTTTACCGAAAGATTACTATAATCTCTATGAACAAGTGCATTTGTTAAGGCTTATCTTACCACATTTAAAGGATATTCATCTTTATGCATTCGCATTCCGTCAGATCCAAAAGCTACAATACTTCTAGCATTTCTTTTTACAAACTTCATTGCATTTTCAAGCATTTCTACGATTGTACCATTTATTCTCTCATTAGCAATAAACAGTTCTTCGCTATTATAGGTATCTTCTATACATCTACCAACTATTTGAGTTGCTATTATACATAATTGTGGAAAAACTAATTGAGGAAGAAAACCAAAACACAAAAGCCCTGTTATTGTAGGAATACCACCTTTCGTTATATTCATTACCTCCAGTATGCTATTTTAATCTGAAATATAATCTAACTTTGGATATTTAATTTTGACTTTTCCCCTAAAATCATTCACAAGCTCTGTAAAGAGGATGCGACTTTTTCCCTAAAATCATTCACAAGCTCTTTATCTAAATCTTTATTTGTAGTTCCTTCGACCAATCTTAAATCATCCTTTATTCATCCCTTAAATGCAGTAAATGAATAAATTTCATAATCATTCATATGCTTATCTGCATCGCCAATCCTAATATAAGAACCTTTTTGTATTCCTTTTGCTTTATGATAAACAGGTCGAAGAGAATAACTTATTGGTGGAATCTGGGCAGATACTACAAATTTTTCACCAATTTTTACAGTGGTAAAAACAGGTCTAACTTCAGGCTCCATTTCATGACATTGATTAACAATACCCTTTTTGAGATTTTGAACATCATAAACCCCAACAATTGAATAATCGTTTTTTTCAGAAATTCCAAAAACAATAATTCCACCTTAATTTTGATTGGAAAAACTAGAAAGGGTATCATATAACTTTGTAGGATACCCTTTTCCTGCTTCTTTCAATTCTAGAGTTTTAGTTTCACATTTATTTTCCTGTATTATTTTTCAATGTTCACAACTTAAGCCTACTTGTTTGGAATTATAATTATTATATCTCACATGGAAGTGTCGTTTGAGCTATTATTGCTTCCAGTTTTTAAAGACTTTCACTTAAGTTGTGAGCATTGATTATTTTGCTAGTACCACTCTGATCCGGCCAACAAAATGCTAATATACGGACAAAATAAAGGAGAATTAGTTATACAATTTTATTGGTGGTTATAAAATGATGATCAATGAAATTGTTAAAATAGAAGCTCCAGAAGACAATTAATAAAGAGTTGTTAGAATAGTAATAGAAAATCAAAGAGTTCCGTATGTAGCATTATGCTGTCCGTATAATCGAATAACGTTGTACCATATGTAGTGGTACTAGCATTATTTTTACTAAATTTAATAAATCAATGGATTCCATAGTTAAGCCTCTCTCTTTTTTAAATTAATCAAATTACTACTAAAAAAGCATTATTACATTTATATTATAATCCAAATCAATGTAAACCAGTAAAGAATCAATCTAAATCAGTGAAGATTCATCAGATAGTTGGTGAATCTTTTCCAGTGGCCATCACCCTAATATATT
>CAYWGU010000097.1:0-10027 GCA_964457975.1 uncultured Spirochaetaceae bacterium
TATTGGAATTGAATGGGCAAATAAAAATTTAAAGTACAAATTCATTTTTATATTGAATAACGATACAATCATCATGCCTAATACTATTTCCATTTTAATAGATGCATTTGATTATTCTTCAAGTATTGGAATTACAACCTGTAAAACAAATTTTAATAACTTTAAGGATATTGTTTGGTATGGCGGAGGAAAAATAAATTATAATCGTGGACAACCAAAAATATTCGACTATAATCAGGTTGCATCAAGTCAAGGGGCAAACAAATCAAGATATGTTGATTTTGTTTCGGGTTGTGTTATGATGATTTCAAAAGATGCTATTGACAAACTTATAGGTTTTGATAACGATTTTTTTATGTACTCAGAAGATCTTGAGCTTTCAATTAGAGCCAATAAAATTGGGATAAAATTGTTTTATACAGCTAAAACAACAATTTTTCATAAAGTCCAAGGCAGTTTAAAAATTCAAGACAATTTGGGGTCTGATTTAAATTACAAAAACCCAAACTTGCCATTTTTATGGTATCATATGAAGAAAAATCAATGGTTGGTTTTTTATAAACATTTAGATAAAATGCCTTTTATAATTTTTAATCTGGTCTTTTGGTCAGAGTTTTTTCTCAAAATTATTTATTTTATATTTAAAGGTAATTTTGAAATAGTAATTCCGAGTATTAAAATTATTAAAAGCACATTTAAAATGACTAAAAGTATTAGTATTAACAAATATAAGAAATGAAACAATACCTTCGATCAGCAAAATATTGGACTAGACTAAAATTATTAAAATTTGCCTTCTACTTTGAAAGAAAGTTTACAAATAATGTATTTCTTGAATTTAAGTGTAACATTTGTGGCAATACAGTAATTTCACCAGTATCCATTATATCGCAAAGCGAATCTCGTTCTTGTTACTTTTGTGGTTCTACTAGAAGATTTAGATCTATTGTTGGAATTTTATCACAAGAACTTTTCGGCAAAATAATTCCTTTACCAAATATCAAAAAAAATTGTATTAGTGGAATTGGTATGAGCGATTCTAATATTTATGCCAAACCTCTAAGCAAAATATTTTCTTACATAAACACTTTTTATCATCAAGAGCCTAGACTCGACATAACATTAATTGAAAAAGAAATGTTAAATTCAGTAGATTTTGTCATCTCTACTGAATGTTTCGAACATGTTCCAACACCAATCGGACAGTCATTTGATAACCTATTTAAAATATTAAAAAAGGATGGAGTTTGTATATTCTCCGTTCCATACAAAAATGAAGGTCTAACTGAAGAATATTTTCCAGAATTATTTGATTATAAAATAGTCAACAAAAAAGGAAAAATGGTTTTATTAAATATAAATAAGCAGGGTGAAAGCAAGTCTTTTGAAAATCTGCGTTTTCATGGTGGACCAGGTTCTGTTTTGGTTATGAGATTGTTTTCCAAGCCGTCATTAATAGAAAACATTGAAAATGTAGGTTTTGTTGATATTAAAATGCATGATTATAACATACCAGAGTTTGGTATTTTATACCAAAAAAATGATAATGCAATATTATCAATGCGCAAACCCAAAAAAGAGTTTTGACTTGCATTTAAATTAAATTATTGAAATATTACTTTAATTCTAAATTGTATTTAATTGCCTTTCCTGTATTTTTTACTTAAAAAAACACGAAAGGAAAAGAAAGACTTAATAATCTTTTAATACGATAAATGAAATATAATGATAATCCGTTCTAAAGCTCCCCTAAGGCTTGGACTATCAGGAGGGGGTACTGATGTAAGTCCATATAGTGATCAGTTTGAGAGTTTTGTACTAAATGCAACAATTAATATGTACACACATTGCACTATCGAAGAAACAAATGATAATTTTGAAATACTGAGAAATTAATGGGTTACTTTATCAGCAGATCCTATTTATAAATAAACACCTTTATAAAATCAAATATATTCTAAATGAAGCTTAAAAAAATTAGCAATTTACTTTTATTTATAATTTATGTATTAAATTTTTTCTATAACTATTTGGAAATTTTACCTTATTCAATTAAATGGAGTTTGGATATAGTTATTCTAATTATTTTATTTACTTTATCTGAAAATAAAAATACACCAAAAAATATAGTATTTCGTTATTATAGAAATTTCACCATCTTAATTATTTTTGCAATAATTCTTTCTGCAATATATAATAATAGTAATGTCCTTCTTACAATAGCAACCATTAGAAAGACTTTATTGCCGTTTATTCTTTTTTATATTTTTTATAGCATTACATTTATTTATAAAGAGGAAACTTATATAAAAACTTTTCTTAATATTATTTACTTACAAATTATTCTTGTGCCAATTGAGTATTTATTATATTTATATTATAGTGATTTTCATAATTTTCTAAAAATAACGGTTCCTTATAATAAGTATGATATAGCAGTGGGGTCTTTTGGTGGTGGAGGAACGGGAGTGTTAGGCACGTTTCTTGTTTTATTCTTTGTATATTCTAATGTATATCTCGATAAGAAATATAGTTATTTATTTTTAGTACCATTGGTTTTTACTTTTTCAGGTGGAGCAAATCTGTTATTTGTTATAGCAATGTTTTTTATACTAGTATTTACAACAAAGACAATAACCGATAAAATGATTAATGTCTTTTATTTAGTAATGTTTTTTAGTGTAGCTATTATAGTATCAGATTATATTTTTAATGGGAACCTGCTTGATAGTACTTATTATGCATTTGAAAAATTTTATGAATATTCATTTGAAGATAAAGGTGAAACCTTTGGAAATTCTGAGCAGAAATTATCACGGATAGGAGGGTTTTCTTACGTTATTGAGAAACTTAATACAACTGGGAATATGATAATTGGGTTAGGTCCTGATGCAGTAAACAGGAGCCTAACCTTAGGTGTCGAAAGTTATAAACTCGGTTCTATATCTGATATTAAAAGTGATATATTGTTTAGACTAATTCAATCAGGATTCTTAGGTGTAATTATTAATTATATTTTTTACCTTTTTACATTATTGTATTTTGTAAAAAGATTAAAATACAGTAAATATTATGTGTCAGGTACAATAATAATTATACTATTTATTATATCTACTTTTTATATTCAAACTTTAAATTGTTTGCCTATTATGGCTTTTATGGGAGCTTTTCTAGGAAGCTCGGTTATTAAAAAATAATACACTTTACAAAATGATATCTTTTATTGTAATTGGTAGAAATGAAGGGTGGAAACTTACAAAATGCCTTCAAAGCGTTTACGGTATTGTTGAATATAATAAACTACTACATTATGAAGTAATTTATATAGATTCAAAATCTGAGGATGATAGTATTGATCGTGCTAAAAAGTTTAATGGTATTAGAATCATTAAACTTACAGATAGTATTAATGCAGCAATCGCAAGAAATGCTGGCGCTAACTTATCAAGTGGAGACTTTCTTTTTTTTATAGATGGAGATATGGAAATAAACTCAGATTTTCTTCCTTTAGTTTATGATGAAACCAATGGGTTGAAATATGATTTTGTCTCAGGTCAAATGAAGTATATTTATTATGATACAGATAATAAATATATTGGTGAGGAATTATATTTTAAAAGGTGTATGAAAAAAGACGCGATATATCATACTGTAGGAGGGTTGTTTTTGATTAAGAGAAAGTATTGGGAATTAGTCGGAGGTATGAATAATAAATATAAAAAAAGTCAGGATTATGATTTAGCGTTTAGGTTAGCAAAAAGAAAAATACATTTACTTAGAAAAAAAGAAATCATCGGTAACACCTCTATGATCAGCTATAGTAATCCAAGAAGAATGTACGCAGATATTTTAAATAAAAATACTTTTTATCCAAGAAGTTTAATTTATCGCGAACATTTCTTTAATAAATACATGTGGCCTACACTTGCAAGGAATGATAGCTCATTAATTATGCTTCTTATTACTCTATCAATAAGCCTTTTCTGCTTGAATATATTATGGTTATTTGTTTATTTTATTTTCATAATTATTAGAAGTTTTCAACGTAATAGAAGTCTGAAGGATAGCCTGATAAGGATTCCTTATTATATTTTAAGAGACAGTCTTGTTATTTTAGGATTTTTATTTTTTTATCCAAAAAAAATAAAATCAAGTGCGATTCAATATAATGTAATTGATTGAAAATGAAAATCACATGAAACATTCATGAATGATCTTAATACACAAGGGGATGATTACTATCGCAACTTACTAACTACAGCACAATGAAAAAGGAATTAGCTTTGATCAAGTCATAGACAGAGGTTGCGATACTGATATACTCAAAAGTGTAATAGTAGCAACAATTAGAGGAATTGACACCCAAGAAACCACCAAGACATTCTGTGAATTTACTGAATCTATAAAAGAAATCCACAATTGGCTAAAGGAAGAAAAAATAAGTCATGTTGCCATGGAGAGCACTGGGGTATATAGGAAGCCAGGATTTAACATACTTAAATACGATTTTGGTATCATATTGGTTAATGTCAGGCATATAAAAAATGTACATGGCCACATATAAAGCATTTGTATTGATTCCTCAGATTCAAAACTAACAAAAAAAGCTGTTGTTTCTTCTTGATAATTAGCAAAACATATATGTTTTATTTAAATAAAAATGAATAGCTTAATATTTTAGCAAAAAAATATTTTATAAAGCAAATAAAAAAATGAAAGATTCAAAAAGATTGTTTTTCATATTTAATAAAATTTAATGAAAATATTAATCGTTTGTAGTGGTAATCACAATTCTGGAATTTCAACATTTATACAAGAACAAGTAGAATCATTAATTCGAATAGGTCTTAATGTTGATTATTTTTTGATAAAAGACAAAGGTATTATAGGTTATTTAAAAAACTTAATTCCTTTAGTAGAGACTATAAAAAAGAACAATTATGATTTAGTGCATGCGCATTATGGTCTATCGGGTATGCTTTCTGTACTACAGCGAATTACTCCTGTTGTTATAACATTTCATGGTAGTGATATTGATCAGAACAAAACAAGGATAATTTCTCTTATTGCATCAAGATTATCAAGAATGAATATATATGTACATTCTAGTCAAAAAAATAAGCTATTTGAGTATAAAAATAATAATTTAATACCTTGTGGAATTAACCTCGATACATTCCATATAATTCCAAAGAATGAAGCACGTAAATATTTTAATTTCAAAGACAATAACTATTATATTTTGTTTTCATCAAGTTTTGAAGGGAGACCTGAAAAAAACTATAAGTTGGCAAAAAATGCAATTGAGTCATTGGACATAGATGTCAACCTAATTGAATTAAAAGGATATAGCAGGCAGGAGGTTAATATCCTATTTAATGCTGTAGATATGCTCCTTGTAACATCTTTACGAGAAACTGGACCCTTAGTTGTTAAAGAGGCAATGGCTGTTAATTGTCCAATTGTATCAACTGATGTAGGCGATGTGAAAGATATGATTAAAAATATTGAGGGTTGTTATATTTGTTCGTTTGATTATTTGCATGTTGCAAAACAGATTAAAAATACAATAATTTCTGGTAATAGAGTAATTAGTAGAAATTTTATAAAAGGTTTTGAAATGGAGTTAACTGCAAAAAAAGTAAATCAAGTTTATAATGAAGTTCTAAGGAAAGTTAACTAAAGTACTCATTAAGTTTCTGTCATTAAAGTAGAGTAAACAATCTTTTTTGATATCTTTAATGTCTACTGATCAATTTTTTTAATTCTAATACTCAAATTATTAAGGTTATTATTCATGAAAATATTTATTGATATTTATCACATTCCACAGTATAATTTTTTCCGTAATGCAATAAAAATTCTTGGTCCAGGTCAAGTTGAATTAGGATGTGTAAATAGAGGTAAACTTGCTAAAATAATCAAACATGAATGCCCCGAATTTAAACTTTATATTTATGGAGATTATAAATATAATAAAGGGCCATTTTCAATGACTACTAGAATTATTTTACCAAGAATAGTTAAACTACTTAAATTATTTAGAAAGAATAAGTATGATGTAATTGGAACGGCTCATTATCAGTCAAACTTTGTTGCAAAAATAATGGGTATTCCCAACTTTTCAATATTTGATGACCCTAGAAGAGGTGTTTTGCAAATATTAAAATTAGTTGCAGACGAATGCTATTTACCACCTTTTTCTGAAAAATATGGAAAGATAAAAAAATTTAATGCACTGAAGGAATGGGCATATTTGTCTCCAAAATATTATTCTCCTTCTAATAAAGTTCTAAAGGAATATAATTTAAATAGCAAAGAATTTATATTTATTAGAGAGGTTTCTACAGATACAAGTAATTATTTAAGTCAGGAAAAGAACCTTATATTGCAACTAGCAAGTAAAATAGGTAAAGAAATAAAAGTAGTTCTTTCTTTGGAGGATAAAATTCTTAAAGACAAATACCCTGAAGATTGGATTATTCTTAATGAACCCGTAAGTGATATACATTCTCTATTATATCATTCAAAGTTGGTAATATCAAGTGGTGACAGTATGGCAAGAGAGGGAGGTATGTTAGGGGTGCCATCAATATACCTTGGTAATAGGGATATGCCAGCGAATAGAATAATGATGGAGAAAGGAGTTTTATATAAATTTAATCTTTCAGAGTCAATTAAATATATTGACAAAACTATGGATAATCAGCAGTTCGATCAGGTTAATTTTAGAAGTAAATTAGAGAATGAATGGGATGATGTAACTCAATTAATAATAAACCTTATAAATAAGTTAAAAAAGCAATAAATGAATATTTCAATTTTTGGATTAGGATATGTAGGTTGTGTAAGTTTAGGCTGCCTTGCTCAAAATGGTCATCACGTTATAGGTGTTGATATCGTTGAGAACAAATTGAACCTTATCAACAATGGTAAACCAACCATTGTTGAAAAGGATATTGATGTCATTATTAACAAGCAATTTAAGAATGGTAGAGTAAAAGCAACTTCAAATTTTAAAGATGCTATATCAGAAACAGATATTTCTATTATTTGTGTAGGTACTCCATCTACCAATGCAGGACATCTCAATCTTGAGTATGTATACAAAGTAGCTGAAGAAATTGGTGTAGGATTAAAAGAAAAAGCTTCTTTTCATGTAGTTGCTATTAGGTCAACTGTTTTTCCTGGAACCAATGATAAAATAGGGCAAATAATTGAAAATGCATCAGGTAAGAAAAGAAATATTGGATTTGGAATAGTTTCGAATCCAGAATTCCTTCGGGAAGGGTCCGCAGTAGAAGATTATTTTAACCCACCTGTTACAGTTATTGGAAGTGATAATGAAAAGTCTTTAGATATTATGGAGAGTATTTATAAAGATTTAAATGGTCCTGTTAAAAAAGTAGCAATTGAAGAGGCAGAAATTATTAAATATGTAAATAATTCTTTTCATGCGTTAAAAATTACTTTTGCAAATGAAGTAGGAAATATTTGCAAAAAGTTAAAAATAGATTCTCATAAAGTAATGGAGTTATTTGTTATGGATAAGCAACTGAATATTTCTCCTTATTATTTTAAACCGGGATATGCATATGGAGGCTCTTGTTTACCCAAAGATTTGAAAGGTCTTAAAACCATAGCACATGATAATTATTTGATAACTCCTGTCTTGTCTTCAATAGAAGATTCCAATACTATTCAAAAGCAAACTGCATATGAAATGGTTGTAGAATCTGGAAAAAGAAAAATTGGAGTCATAGGTTTGAGTTTTAAACAAGGAACAGACGATTTAAGATATAGTCCAACTGTTGAATTGGTAGAGAGGTTACTAGGTAGGGGATATGAGATCTCTATTTATGATAAAAATGTAAACTATACTAAGCTGTCAGGAACTAACAAGGATTATATTGATTATCATATTCCACATTTGTCAAAGTTAATTACAGGTAATTTCAATGATGTAGTGGATTCATCTGAGGTCGTTATTATTACTCAAAAAGATGAAAATATTACAAATGATTTTTTTGAGAGAACTAAGAATAAAAAAGTAATTGATTTTATTAATGTAAAACCGAATGCTTTACAAGATAACTATAGTGGTATTTGTTGGTAAGTTATAAAACTGTAGGAGTCAATAAAAACAGTGCTTTTGTATCTATTTGATGTAGTAAAATATGGGAATGTCAATCTTAAAAACCAAAATAGAAATTATTAAGTATATTGCTTCTAGCAACAATGAGAAGTTGTCTTCCAATGATGGTACTAACTATATGGAAAATGGCAATGGTATTGAAATTATAAAAGAATTATTGGTTACAGAGATTGGTGAAACTGCACATGCTTATCTCCATAAGAATATTGATTTATCTAATAATGTTACAATGTTACAATCAACATCAACACGTTTTAATGTTGAAAAGATAAATTTAAATAAGTTTAAAAATATTGTAAATATAAAACGTGTTAATGATATTAGATGGCTTAATAAGTTTTTTGAAGTAGTAAATTCTAAGTTACCAATTGATGGAATATTTATAGGCTGTGTTGAGACTAAACGTGAGCGGAAAGCTAGAATATTAAGAAAAAGTCCTTCCCCTTTTAATTGGTTGCATTATTCCATAGATTTTATTCACAAAAGAATTGCACCTAAGATTTGGTTAACAAAGCGCTTATATTTTAGTTTAACCAAAGGAAAGAATAGAGTTATTACAAAAGCAGAAACATTAGGTCGTCTCATTAGTTGTGGCTTCAAGATTATTGACGAGGTAGAAATTAATAATTACACATGGTTTGTTGTAAAAAAAGTTTCATTACCCTTATATGATAATAACCCATCATATGGTCCAATTTATAAAATGCCTAGAATCGGGAAAAATGGCAAAATAATTAATGTGTACAAGTTACGCACAATGCATCCCTTTTCTGAGTACCTTCAGGAATATATGATTGAAAAATACGGATATGATAATGAAGGGAAAGGGAAAATTAAGAATGATTTTCGTGCTACTACTCTAGGTAGTTTTTTCAGAAGATATTGGCTTGATGAACTACCTCAGCTTATTAATGTATTTAAAGGGGAAATGGTACTGGTTGGAGTACGTCCCCTAAGCAGAACTCGCTTTAATGAATTTCCAGACGAAATGAAAAAAAGAAGAACACAGTTTAAACCCGGCTGTTTCCCACCTTATGTTGCACTACTCATGCCCAATGAAGAAGATAATATTAAAGCTGAGAAAATTTATCTAGATCAAAAAGAAAAACATCCTTTCTGGACTGATATTAAATTCTTTTGGCTATCGGTATATAATATTGTTACAAATAAGATAAGGAGTGCGTAATTATTAAATCTCAATAATCAATTTCCAAATCTCAAATAAATACCAATATACAAACTCCAAAATACAAACAACAATACATTGCCAAATATGTAATTCAAATAACTGATTTGTTTGATTCTTGAGTATTGAAGTTTGAGATTTATTTGTTATTTGGAAATTGAAATTTGGAATTTTACACTAATCAAAGCTACACAATAGTTATGTCATCAAATAAACCATATGATCTTGAAGAACGAACGTTTGAGTTTGCTCGTGATGTGAGATTCTTTGTAAAAACTCTATCTAAAACTACTGCAAACTCTGAGGTGGAATACTGAACGCCCAGTTACATTGCGAGAACATGGTGGAGCTTCTGTACTGGTAGGAAATAATGTAGAACGAATAAGAAAAGAATATTATTATACAATTAATCTTCAACGTTTGCCACAACGCCCGGAATTATGGGATGGGAATACTGCCAAACGATGTTTACAAGCAATAATGAATTTTTCCATTTGATAAATTTATTACAAAAAATATTTTACCAATATTCAATAAATTTTAATCTTTATATTACTTTAGTATTTTATTTTTAAATAAAATCATGCAAGAACCAATGGTATTAAAAAAATCTTCAAAACGCTTAAGATTAAAAGATATTGGTCTTGTTGTAAATGATATTGAGGAAACTGAATCTATAAAAAGAT
>CAYWGU010000098.1:0-9593 GCA_964457975.1 uncultured Spirochaetaceae bacterium
TTAAGCACTCTCACGTCGATGGTACTACAATTATGTGGGAGAGTAGATAGTTGCCAGATCTTTTTTTTTGACTTTTGGAAGGTTTGTGTTTTTCCTTTTAAATAATATATTTTGCTCATCCTCTTTTATGTTGTGATGAGCTTTTTTTTAACCTAAATTCATATAAAATTGGTATGATTGATATTATTTTTTACTCTGTTCTTGTACTAATCCTTTTTCTTTATTAAAATACATTATCAATGATTGATTGGAGTGACCATGCAAATAAAGTTACAGAATCTAAAACGGTCATATGGCGATTTACACGCTGTTGATGGTATTAGTCTTACAATACCTTCGAATACCATATTTGGTATTATTGGAAAAAGTGGTGCGGGTAAATCTACCCTTGTTAGATTGATTAGCACACTTGAAAAGTGTGATTTCGGGGAAATCTATTTTGAAGATACAAGAATAGATAACTTAAAAAGAGATGATTTAATTGCTCAACGAAGAAGAATTGGTATGATTTTCCAAAACTTCAATTTATTTTCTTCTAGAACAGCTGGAGAGAATATTGCTTATCCAATGGAAATTCAGAAAATGAATAAGACTGATATAAGCAAGAGAGTTAAAGAATTATTAAAACTAGTAGATCTAGAAGGCAGAGAAGATGCTCCAATAAGTACTCTATCCGGTGGGCAGAAGCAGAGAATAGCAATAGCTAGAGCTCTTTCTATAAAACCCGATATATTATTTTGCGATGAAGCAACTAGTGCCCTTGATCCACAAACAACGCGTTCAATTTTAAATCTTATTAGAGATATCCAAAAGAAAATGAGTCTTACCGTTGTTATGATAACTCACCAAATGGAAGTAGTAAGAGATGCATGTGAAGATGTAGCCGTACTTGATGAGGGTAAGGTTGTCGAATATGGCAAGGTTGTTGATTTATTCAGCAATCCTCAAACAAATGTTACAAAAGAATTTTTAGCAAATTTGGTAGATGAATCAAGCCAAGTTGACGATATAATTAGATGGAGTGAAGGCGGTTTATATACACTTCGCTTTAAAGGTGTTCACACCGATGAACCTATATTATCCAAGGTATCAAAAGAACTCGATGTTGAATTTAACATAAGAGGTGGTGGAGTACAGAATGTAGAGAATCTTCATATTGGTACCCTCCTTTGTGATATTTCTGGTGATAAAGAACTAGTTAGTAAAGCTGTAGCTCGTCTTAGAGAATATGGCATAGTAGTGGAGGAGAACTAATAATGAATCAATTAATGACCCTAGTAACTTCGGCTACTATTGAAACTCTTCAGATGGTTGTGCTCTCTACTATCTTTTCACTCCTATTGGGTTTGCCTTTAGGTATTTTACTTTGTATTACAGCTAGTGAACAACAAGGTGGTATAATTCCACATCCAATTCTAAACCAAGTGGTTGGAAGAATTGTTAATGTGTTAAGATCCTTTCCTTTTATCATTCTTATGATTTTATTGTTTCCTTTATCACGTATAATACTTGGTACCTCAATTGGAACAACCGCTGCTATCGTACCTTTAAGTATTGCAGCTGCTCCATTTGTCGCAAGAGTTATTGAATCTGCTTTAAAGGAAGTAGATCCAGGTGTTGTACAAGCTGCAAAATCTATGGGATCAACCAATTGGCAGATTATTCATAAAGTATTGATTCCAGAAGCAATGCCTTCTTTGGTAGCTGGAATTACATTAACAATAATTAACCTCATCGGTTATTCCGCAATGGCTGGTGCCATCGGTGGTGGAGGTTTAGGTGATCTTGCAATTCGTTATGGTTATCAGCGATTCAGAGGTGATGTAATGATTGCATCTGTAATTGTTATTCTTGTACTAGTTGAAGTTGTTCAAGTAGTAGGTGATAAAATGGTTGCAAGATTGATGGAAAAGAGATAAGTTGACTTTACATATATATAAAACCAAGAGAACTAGAGTAAAATCTTGTTGCATCTTGGTTTTTTTATTTTTTAATGGTCTTTTTTTTAATTGAATAACGCTGAATTTCATAGTAAAATTATTTAAAAATGAAGTATTTATTTGGATTGTTATTTTAAAGTTTTTTATATCTTGCATTAAATGTAAAAATATGCAAAAAATATACATGAAAAGTATTGCTTTTATTTTTATTTATAGCTATTGTCTTAATAACAAACTTTACAAGGAGGCGTCGAATGACTAATTTTAAACAAACCAAGTCCATTTCTATGATGATGTCCCTATGTATGATGCCCATTGGGCTAATAAATCTATAAAAAAACAAACAAAAAACTTACTAAAATACATGAGATAAATATATCCAAAGGGATTGATGTTCCTTTTGATTAATTTGAATAATTAATATTTGGGAGAAAAATATAATGAAAAAGAAATTAATAATAGCTGCAATGGTACTACTAAGTACAGCTGCAGTATTTGCAAGTGGCGCAAAAGAACAAGTGAACAATAATGTAATTAAGATTGGTGCTACACCAGAACCTCATGCTGTAATGTTAAACCTTGTTAAAGCTAATTTAAAAGCTGAAGGTTATGATTTACAAATTATTGAGTTTACAGATTATGTAACACCTAATGAAGCTTTGGAAAGCGGTGAAATTGATGCTAACTTCTTCCAACACCTACCATACCTTGAATCATATAATTCAGAACATGGTACACACCTAGTATCAGCTGGTGGCATACATATTGAACCTATCGTTCTTTATTCTAATAAAGCTAAATCTCTTAATGAAATTCCTCAAGGTGGAATAATTGCAGTACCAAACGATCCAACCAATGAAGGTAGATCCTTATTGCTATTGCAGAGTGCTGGTTTGATTACATTAAAAGATGGTGCAGGTTTAGAAGCAACTCCTTTTGATATTAAAGATAATCCTAAGAAATTAAAGTTTGAGGAAATTGAAGCTGCTTCTCTTCCTAGAGTTTTAACTGATGTAGATGCTGCTGTCATCAATGGTAACTATGCTATTCCTGCTGGATTGATTGCCTCTCGTGATGGTTTGTTCATTGAAGGTTCAGATAGCCCATATGTAAATGTTGTTGCAGTTAAGCAAGGTATTGAAAATGAAGCTAAGATAAAAGCTTTGATAAAAGCACTCCATGGACAAGAAATAACTGATTACGTATCAGAGAAATATCCAAACAATGAAGTTGTTTTGGTAAACTAATTCCTACCGAAACGTAATTTAAGAATTTAAAAATATTGAGATGACCATCGATTTTTAATCGATGGTCCCTCTTTATAATGGGGTATATGATTTATTTTCCTTTTTCTTTTGCCCTTTAGATGATATCTTATATTAATATGAACAGCTTAAACATAATCACTCTTATTATATCCCTTGTAACTCTAACCGTTGTGATAATTACAGCAACAAAGAAGAAGGATAATAGAGATTTAGAAATTCTTCTAAATCAGAACAATGAAACCAGAAAAGAATTACTCCAGATGCTTGATTCTGAGAGAAGCAATCTTTCCACTCAACTCGCTCAATTTGATTTACATTTGAATTCATCATTATCAAATGTTGAAAGCAAAAATGAAAATTTATCCAAGCAAGTATATGTTCAATTAGAAAGAATCAGAGAGGACAATGAAAAGCATCTTGATTCGATGAGAAGTACTGTAGATGAGAAGTTAACAACGACCTTGAATACACGACTAAATGAATCCTTTAAAATGGTAAGTGATCAATTGGAAAGTGTTCATACCTCTCTTGGAGAGATGAAAAGCCTATCAGCTGGAGTTGGAGATCTTTCTCGATTGCTTGGTAACATTAAAACTCGTGGTACCTGGGGTGAGATGCAAGCAGAAAATATTCTATCTGATATCTTAATAGACTCTCAGTGGGATAAAAACGTAATAACACGTAAAGGTAGTACCTTTCGTGTGGAGTTCGCTATAAAGCTACCTGGTAAGGGTGATGGTACTGTTTATCTTCCAATAGATGCAAAATTTCCCAAGGAAGATTATGAGCGAATTCAAAAGTACTCAGAAGAAAATAACAAAGTGGGACTTGATGCATCCATTAAAGCTTTAGCTATAAGGATAGAAGATGAAGCCAAGATGATTTTCTCTAAATACCTTGATCCCCCACATACCACAGAGTTTGCAATATTATTTTTACCTCTTGAAGGTCTTTATGCAGAAGTACTAAACATACCAGGTCTTTTTGATTTGTTAATTTCTAAGTATAAGATAGTACTTTCAGGTCCAACTACCTTCAGTGCTTTGATAAATAGCTTACAGCTAGGATTCAAAACCTTAGCGATGGAAAAGAGAAGTGAGGAAGTCTGGAGTGTTCTATCCTCCATTAAAACTGAATTTGAACGCTTTGGATCTCAAGTTGATAAGGTTCAACAAAGACTCAATCAAGCCACCACTTCAATGGAGAGCCTTGGAACACGTACTCGCGTTTTGAATAGAAAGCTTAAAACTGTTGATTCTGATTTACCAGATGAAAATATATCCCTATCACAAGGTGATGGGGATGCAGATGAAATTGATGATGATTTAGAAGGTGGTGATTAAGTCTAGATAGAACTTAGTTGCATTATGAATGTTTTCAAATGATATTCGCTCGTTATCATTATGCATCTTACCAATTTCAGTTTGATTCATCTGGCATGGTTCAAATCTATATACGTTCTCACATACGTTTTGATAGTTCTTTGCATCAGTTGCGCCCATCATTAAAAAGCTAGTTGTAATTGCATCAGGAAATGTTCTTTTTATTGTCTTTGTTAATGTATTCCAAGCTGGAGTACCTGTAGGTGATATTGAGCATGGTGGTTTGTAATTTAGAACTTCAATTGTAATGTTATCATTTTTAATGATATTCTTGATGTGATTTATTACTACATTTTCATCATCACCAGGTAGAATTCTACTGTTGAGGATTGCGTGTGCTTCTTTTGCTATTACATTTGGGGCAGTGCTTCCTTTAATCATTGTTGGAGTAATTGTAGTGCTTATTAAAGCTCTGGTTGTAGCTCCTTTGCCAAAGGCTCTTTTAATTATTGGTGATGTTATTCTTTGATTGAGAAATAGTACTCCCATTGGAAATGAGGCACTCTTACCAAGAGTATTGATTAAATCCTTGATTGGAGGAGTTATCCTTTTTTTCATAGGATGCTTTTCTATTTTAAAAACGGCCTCTGCAATCTCACCCATTGCTGTTGGGAAGTTAGGAGTTGATGAATGTCCTCCATTTTTTACTCTGGTAAGCTTCAAATCAAGATAGCCTTTTTCTGCAATTCCAATGGCTGTAATTGGTTTGTCTATTCCTTTTAGGTAATCTTCTGCTACGGCTCCACCTTCATCAAGAACCATTTCAAATTCAATTCCTTCTTTTTTAAATTGCTTTGCAATTAAGATTGCACCATTATCACCTGATGCCTCTTCGTCACATCCAAAGGCAGCAAATACTGTTCTGCTTGGTTTTTCACCTTTCCTAAGTAGTTCTTCAAAAGATTGAAGGATTGTAATTACAAGAATCTTTACATCAAAGGAACCTCGACCATAAAGATATCCATCTTTTTGGGTACCTTTAAAGGGGGGAGTATCCCAGCTTGATGCTTCTGCTGGAACTATATCTTGGTGAGCAGTAAGTAAGATTGGTTTTTTGGATGGATTATTTCCTTCAAATTTAAATATTAAGTTATGAGGAGTATCACAGTGATATGAAAGTTGTTCAAATACTAGAGGAAAGCATTTCTTTAAATAAGAATGGAGTTTATCAAACTCCTTCCAGTCTGTGAGGGTAGGATCTTTGTAGCTAACAGTTTCAAATGTTATTGCGCCTGTTAGAGCTTCAATTGGTTCCTTGCTATTATAACCAAGATATTCATTCACTTGACAATCATTAGATTGCTTGCTAAGTTGTCTTTCCTTTTTTTGAATTATAGCTGTTTTAATGCAAATAATTATTAGGATTAGTACAATAATGGTTAAAAGTGTCAAAAATAATATCATATTCATTGCCCCCACGCATAGTTTCTATTATTATGGTACTTAAGAGTGTAAAAATCTATAAGGAAAATGTAGATATTTTATTAAAGGTAGGAGTATATATGCCAAAGAGAATTGATCATGAGCTTAGAAAAGAAAAAATATTAAAAACAGCCTTGGTGGTATTTGCTAGAGAAGGCTATAAAGATTCCAATCTTTCTTTAATTGCTCAAGAATGTGGTATATCTCGTCCTACCATTTATCAATATTTTAAAGATAAAGATCAAATATATTATTTTGCAGTTAAATTAGTAACAGGTAGAATGTTTGTTAAATATGCTGATTATGCTTGGAGTACAGATGATAATATGATTGATAGGTTAATCTGGATCTGCAATGATATAATAGATTTTGGTACAAGTCACCTTTCTGAATTAGCATCCCTTGTTGATGTAATGACTCTGATGAGAAAAGAAGGAACAGATTTTAGTAAAATAATATTGCGTCGTACCGCGAAGCTCAACATTCTATTCAAGAGAATGTTAAGAGCAGGCAAGGCCGACGGTGATGTTATTGATGATATCAATATTGTTGAGGTTACAGGACATATTACTCTCCTTTTAGAATCCTTTAATCTGCAATATGTTTTCTTAGGTTCCTTTGATGCTGCACAAAGTAAAAAAATAATAGCTCGATATTTGTCTTCTTATAAAATTTAGTAAACAATAAGTTCTTAATGTTTTATTTGCCAATGTTCTACTGTTTTAGTATATTTGTATTATCGAGATATAGTTATTTGCGAGGTACTTATGAATATAGAATCAATGACAATTAAAATGAAGGAAGCACTACAAAGTGCCAGCTCCATTGCCCATGAAAAGGCAAATCCTGAAATAACAACTTCACATTTATTGCTTGCTATGATGAAGCAAGAAGATGGATTGTTACCACCTCTATTTGAAAAGATAGGGGTATCACCTGCGTCCATTGAAGATGGTTTAAATAATCTAATTGAGAAGCTACCAAAAACATATGGTACATCCTCCCAAGAAAGTCTTTCAAATGAAGCAGGAAATCTGCTATATGATGCAGAAAAAGAAAGTGCAAACTTTAAAGATGAATATGTAAGTACAGAACATTTCTTACTTGCTATTTTAAAATCAAAGTGTGAAACAAAAACCATGCTATCGGGTCTTGGGGTTAATGCCAACAATGTATTGGAAGCACTAAAGGATATCAGAGGTGGTCAAACCATAAACAGCAATGACCCAGAATCAAGATATAAGAGTCTTGAGAAGTACTGCCGTGATTTAACCAAAATGGCAAGAACTGGAAAGCTGGATCCTGTTATTGGTCGTGATCAAGAAATAAGACGTTTGATGCAGGTTTTATCGAGAAGAACAAAGAATAATCCTGTATTGATTGGTGAACCAGGTGTTGGTAAAACAGCAATAGTAGAAGGTTTGGCTCAGCGAATTGTTTCAAAAGATGTACCAGAATCACTTTTAAACAAGAAAGTGCTTTCTCTCGATATGGGTTCTTTGTTGGCTGGTGCTAAATTCAGAGGTGAATTTGAAGAGAGATTTAAATCTGTTATCAATGAGATAATTAGAAGTGAAGGTCAAATTATTCTGTTCATTGATGAATTGCATACCATCGTTGGAGCAGGTGCAGCTGAAGGCTCAACTGATGCTTCTAACTTAATAAAACCAGCTCTTGCACGAGGAGAGCTTCATGCTATTGGTGCAACAACACTTGATGAATACAGAAAGTACATTGAAAGTGATAAGGCTCTAGAGAGACGATTCCAGCCTGTATACACAAAGGAGCCTTCTGTTGAAGACACCATTGCAATACTTCGTGGTATAAAAGAGAAATATGAAGTTCATCATGGTGTTAGAATTAAAGATGAATCTTTGGTAGCCGCCGCTGTTCTTTCAAATAGATATATTACAAACCGTTTCCTTCCAGATAAAGCAATTGATCTTGTTGATGAAGCCGCATCTCAACTTAAGATGGAGATTGAAAGTCAACCTGAGGAACTTGATAAATTAAGTCATAAAGTTCTTCAATTAAATATTGAGAAGCGGGCTTTAAGCAAGGAAAAAGATGAGAATAGCAAAAAACGTCTTGCTAAGATAGAAGAGGATCTTGCTAATTTTAAGAGCAAGATGGATGCTATGAATGCAAAATGGCAGAATGAAAAGAAAGCCATTGATGGTCTTCGTGCTAAGAACGCCCAAATGGAAGAGTTAAATAATCAAGAGAAAACTGCTGAACGTGAAGGGGACTTGAATACAGCAGCTAAGATAAAGCATGGTGATATCCCACACTTGCAAGCAGAAATCAAGGCTATAACAGAGAAGCTTGAAGCTGTTAATAAGGATGGAAAGCAATTACTTCGTGAAGAAGTAAGAGAGGAGGATATCGAAAAGATTGTAAGCAATTGGACAGGTATTCCTATTTCCAAGATGGAACAGAGTGAGCGAGAGAAATATCTAAAGCTTGAAGAGATAATATCGAAACAAGTTATAGGACAATCAAAGGCAATCTCTGTAATAAGTGATGCAATAAGACGTAATAAATCCGGTTTATCTGATAATGATAGACCTTTGGGTTCCTTTATCTTTGCAGGACCTACAGGTGTTGGTAAAACATTACTTGCTAAGGTGCTAGCCGGTTTCTTATTTGATGATGAGAAGGCTCTAACTCGTATTGATATGAGTGAATACATGGAGAAGTTTTCGGTCAGTAGATTGATTGGTGCACCTCCAGGTTATGTTGGTTACGATCAAGGCGGACAGCTAACAGAACTTGTTAGACGAAGACCTTATTCTGTTATCCTATTTGATGAGATTGAGAAAGCACATCCTGATGTCTTTAATATATTGCTTCAAGTATTGGATGATGGTCGTTTGACTGATGGTCAAGGTAGAGTAGTTGATTTTACAAATACTGTAATTATCATGACAAGTAACCTTGGTGCCACACAACTTTTAAATGCTCATTCCTACGAAGAAGGTGAGAGACTTGTGATGAATACCATCAATGGTACCTTCAAACCTGAGTTTGTTAACCGTCTTGATGATATTGTTGTATTCAATGGATTGGGTGAAGACCAAGTTAAATCGATTGTAAAACTTCAATTGGAAGACCTAGCTAATAGATTGAAGAGGAAAAATATTGAAGTTGAATTTGATTCATCTGTTTTGGATGAAATCTTCAAAGTGGGCTTTGATGCAACGTTTGGTGCACGTCCAATAAAGAGAGCCATTCAACGTTATATTGAAAACCCTCTAGCAAAGCAACTATTGGAAGGAATCATTCAACCAGGATCTTCTGTGCTTCTATCCTATGATGGTGAGGGCTTAAAAATAGCTATTTTATAGTATCGATTAATAAATTATGAAGGCGTATTTCCATAAGAGAAATATGCTTTCATCTATTTTATCATATTAAATTGATCTTTTTATTCCCATTCATCTAGATACTTATTTATATTGCTTACTTGTTTTTGAGAAATGTAAATATCAGATTTTTTAATTGAAATAAGATCATTCATCTCTAAATCTTTCAATAATCGAAAAATTGTTCTTTTTGAACAGCCAATTATTTCACTTAAT
>CAYWGU010000099.1:0-6697 GCA_964457975.1 uncultured Spirochaetaceae bacterium
TGGATTGAACCATATATGGTTCACAAATATGGATTTGAAAAAAGTCAGAAGGCTTATTGGATTGATTATATAAAAAACTTAATAATTATAGCTTTTAGTGCTGCAATCACTTACTTTTTATCAAATTTAATTGAGTTAAATGCTATATTAAATCTTGTTTTCAACTGGATGTGTTCAACTATTAGTTACTTTATTTTGCTATCCATATTTTATCCTAAAAATAGCAAATCAATTTTAAATTGGATTACTAAAAAGAATAAAACTACTAATATTTTTAATGATTTTCCCAAAAAATAAAAGTAATTGATGATGCTCCACACCAAGATACTATAAATTTTGAATTATTTTTACTTGCAACAGGAAGAGACTTTCTTTAATTTTTTTGTAGATAGATAACATTATTAACAATAATACCATAAATTTGTTAAGTAAAATAAAATATTATTCCATTAAAACGAAGTGTTAGTTATTAGAAAACTATCACAATTATATTTTTTTTTACAACTGTAACAAATATATCGAATAAATTGCATTTAATATTTGATGATTTTTAAGTATTTATCTAGCTTATATTTATCAAAAATTAATTGATTAATATATAGGTTATCCTTTCATTGTTTGAAAATTCTATACATAAACATTTGTAAAGTAAAATATTATTACTTACTGAAAAAAATAATTATATATTTCTTGCACTACTTACCTTTACCTCTTAATATTAAGGATATGAAATTTGCTAGTATTGGAGGTTTTGATATTTAAATCAAAGGTTAGCAGAAAGAATAGTCTCTTGTTTGTTACTTGGTCTTACTGAGTAATTGTGCACACACAACAACCGTTTATCCATATGCAATAACGAGCATAATTACAATTTTATACCAATAAAATTCGAAGGGACAGACTTGGTAAGAGAAAACCTTTGATCATAATTGGTTTTGTACTTTGTAGATTGTTAATTGCAGTTTTTGGACTGGCTGATTATTTACCTATAAACTTAACAGCTTTTTTGCATCTTTATTGTTTGTATAGTACTTGGCTATAATATTACATTTAGTGGTATAATCATTGGTGGAGGACTGTTAATTGCTTTATTATTTGGAGTAACTTTAGATGTTAAATGTTTTTGGTAACTCAAAACCACAACTGCATGATAAAAAAAATTAGCAGGATCAAATCACAAAGGATAGATTGAAGGTTTAATTAAATTGTATAAGTTTTAATTTCTATGTTTATAGATCTTAAGATTGCAGAGTTTGTGCTAGAAGATTATGGGTTTGTTATGAATTTGGATGTAATTGACAAGCAATGCCCAAAGGGAATTTATTCTTTGTATCCTCAATTATAATGTTTTTTGCACTAATACCTCTAACAGAATGATGGGGAATCAAAGAAAAGGTTAATTGTTTATGAGAATTGATATAATAAATAAGGAGATAAGCAGATGGTAATAATGATAATCATAATTGCTTTATTGATATTGCTCTTAATTGTAGCTGATGCAAGTTCAAGGAAGGTTCTTTATCCCAACCACAGAACATTAAAGATGAGTGAAGATATTGTAAAAGAAGAAGATGATGAATGGAGAGACTTTGACAAAAAGGATACTGAAGAAGTTGATTTTATTTTAAAAGATAATTATATCATTCATGGAACAATGGTTTACAATGATAGAAATAGTAAGAAATTTGTAATCCATACCCATGGTTTTAGATTTACTAGACATGGTGGAATAAAATATTTAGATGCTTTTTTCAATGCAGGCTACAATGTATACATGTATGATTTAAGATCTCATGGTGAAAATGTTAGGGGACCTATTGGAATGGGTGAAGCTGAAAGTGATGATCTCGCTCAAATAATAAATTTATTTAGAAGAAAGTATGGAACAGATATTACTTTGGGTCTTCATGGAGAATCTCTTGGAGCTTTTACCTCTCTAATGGTACTAAATAACAAACCCACTGTTGATTTTGTAATTGAAGATTGTGCATATAGTGATACAATTAGAGAGTTAAAGTATCAGATGGGAAGAAATAAAATACCACCAGTTATCTTTAAATTGGTTGTAATTGTTGCAAGAGTAAAATACAAGCAGCATTGGAGTGATTATGATGCACGCAAGGTGGTAAAGACCTCTACTCTTCCAATTTGTTTCATCCATGGTAATATGGATACTTTTACACCTCCATACATGGCTAAGGACCTTTATGAAGCATGTGATTTTAAAGAAAACAAAGAACTTATATATTTTGATGGAGCAGAACATGCTAATTCAGAAAAATCAAATCCACAAAAATATGTAGATGAAGTAAAATCTTTTATCGATAATTTAAATATCTAAAAGTTTTATAGTTTAGTTGAATTGTAGTAATATTAAAGTCGAACTTGAGTTCGATTTTTTTCAATCTAAAAGGTGGTAGATTATGATATGGCCATATAAAATACTAATTCTTGCAATTATAGTTATAGTACTATTTGTTTTATTAATTTATGCTACGACACGCCTCATCACCTATCCAAATTTTTATCACCCTTCAATGGAAATTCCAATTAAAGATTTAAATAATGAAAATCACAATCCTCTAAATTATAAACAACTTGATTTTGTAATGAACGATGGTTATGTAATTCATGGGACAATGATTTTAAACCAATTTAAAAGCAATAAGTTTTTGATTTATACCCATGGTTGGGCAAATAATAGATTAAGTGGACTTAAATATATGGATCCTTATTTAGATGAAGGCTATAACTTTTACATGTATGATCTAAGAGGTTGTGGTGAAAATGAAAATTACCTAATAAGCATGGGTGAGAATGAGAGTTCTGATTTACTACAAATAATAAGAGCGCTAAAAGAAAGCTATGATTATGATATTAGTATATCCCTTCATGGTGAGTCTCTTGGAGGCTTCTCCTCTCTTTTGGTATTGAAGGATTGCCCTTTTATAAAATTTTGTGTAACAGATAGTGCTTATACAAGCATTGAGAATGTAATTAAAACTACCTTGAAAAGAAGTCGTATACCTCTTTTTATTTACAATCCACTCCAATTATATGTAAAATTAAGATTTCATTTTAATTTCAATAATTATAATGCACTTGAAAGTGTAAATCACTCAAGTTGTCCCCTACTAATTATTAATGGTACAGACGATACCACAGTAACCAAGCAGATGTCCCAAGAAATATATGATGCATCAATTTCCTTAAATAAAAAAGTGTATTATTTTGATGGAGCCGGGCATATTCAAAGTCAAAAAAGTAATCCAGAAAGATATCAAAAAGTGGTAAGTAAATTTCTTAAATTAATTAAATTAAATTAACTTTAGAATAAAAGTACAATAAATAATCGTTTAATAAATAAATATACAAAAAGTATGCAAAAAAATAATATATACATTGTAAAAGAAACATTAAAGTGTTATTTTTTATAAAAGAAAAAACAGGAGTAATTTTATGAGTTCCTATAAATTAGCAACAAAATGCATTCAAAGTGGTTATGAACCAAAGAATGGTGAACCAAGAGTTCTACCAATCTGTCAGAGTACAACATATAAATACGATAGCAGTGAAGAATTAGCTCAATTATTTGATTTAACGAAAGCTGGTCATATGTATACTAGAATTTCAAATCCAACCGTTGATTGTGTTGAAAAGAAAATTGCTGATTTAGAGGGTGGTGTTGGTGCTATGTGCACATCATCAGGACAAGCAGCATCTTTTCTTTCTGTATTTAATATATGTAAATCTGGTGATAATATTGTAGCTTCATTAAGTATTTATGGTGGTACAGTAAATCTATTTGCAGTTACTCTTAAGAATATGGGTATTGAAACTCGATTTATTTCAAATGAAATGACTGAAGAAGAAATTAATGCACTATTTGATGATAGGACAAGACTTGTGTTTGGTGAAACTATAGCAAATCCTTCTCTAGCTATCTTTGATATTGAAAAATATTCAAAGATAGCTCACTTTCATAATGTTCCTTTAATTGTAGATAATACATTTGCTACTCCTATTCTATGCCGCCCTTTTGAGTGGGGTGCTGATATAGTAATTCATTCAACTTCAAAATATATGGATGGCCATGCAACTGTTATTGGTGGTGTTATTGTTGATTCTGGTAATTTTAATTGGACAAAAAATAACAAATACCCTGAGTTAACTACCCCAGATGAATCCTATCATGGATTGATTTATACTGAATCTTTTGGTAAAGCCGCATATATAACTAAGGCAAGAACTCAACTAATGCGAGATTTAGGTTCAACACCTCAACCAATGACTGCTTTTTTATTAAACTTGGGTCTTGAAACCCTCGATTTAAGAATTAAAAAGCATAGTGAAAATGCTCTTAAGGTTGCAATCTTTTTAAATAATCAAGATGTCATTCAAAATGTTAATTATCCAGGTCTTGAAAATAATACTTATCATAAACTATCTGTAAAATATCTAGATAATGGTCTTTGTAGTGGCGTTGTCTCATTTGTATTAACTGGTGGAAGAGCAATGGCAACCAAATTTATGGATTCCTTGGTACTTGCAGCTATCGTAGTTCATGTAGCTGATGCAAGAACATCTGTGCTTCATCCTGCATCTACAACTCACCGCCAATTAACTGATGAACAATTAAAAGTAGCTGGAATATCATCTGGATTTGTAAGATTTAGTGTCGGTATAGAAGATGTTGATGATATTATTGCAGATTTAAAACAAGCTTTGATAAAGTGTGCTAAATAATGCCTATAAAAATACCCTCAAATTTACCGGCAAAGGAAATATTAAATAGAGAGAATATATTTACAATGGATGAAGGTAGAGCTTATTCACAAGACATTCGTCCATTAAAGATAGCACTTGTAAATCTTATGCCAACAAAAATTAATACAGAAACACAATTTTCGAGATTACTTGGTAATACTCCCCTTCAAGTTGAACTTGATCTAATTCAAATGACATCATATGAAAGTAAGAATACAAGTGCAGAACACATGTTGTCTTTTTACAAAACCTTTGAAGAAATAAAAGATAATTATTATGATGGAATGATTATAACAGGTGCTCCTATTGAAAAATTAGAGTTTGAGGAAGTTGAATATTGGGATGAACTGTGTAAGCTTATGAAGTGGTCAAAAAAAAATGTTCACTCAACTATTCATATTTGTTGGGGAGCACAGGCTGGATTGTTCTATCATTTTGGAATAAAAAAGGTACCACTTGATAAGAAATTATTTGGTATTTATCCCCATGAAGTAATTGATGAAAAATCAATGCTACTTCGAGGTTTCGATCCTATATTTTATGCGCCTCACTCTAGGCATACATCTTTTTTAGAAGAAGATGTTTTAAAGCAGGAATGTCTAAATATATTAGCTAAATCTGATGAAGCTGGAATATACATACTAAAAACAAAAGGTGGACGGCAGATATTTATATCAGGTCATGGTGAATATGATAAAGATACTTTAAAAGGTGAGTATCGAAGAGATAAAAATCAAGGATTTGATATTGATGTACCAAAGAATTACTTCCCAGATGATGATGATACAAAAGAACCTCTTGTAAGATGGAGATCGCATGCAAGTCTTCTATATTCAAACTGGTTAAACTACTTTGTTTATCAGACAACACCATTTGCTCTTGATAATATTGGAGTTGAAAAAGAGGATGAAGATAATTAAAAAATCAGAATATAGTTAAATTGAAAAACAAGCCAATCTAAATGCATAATAATTTGCACATGATTGGCTTTTTGAATCTTAATCGAAAGATAAATGCAATATAAACTTATCAAAATTTAGATTTTTATAAATCTTTTATTATTATTATTAATAATCATCTTATTTATTTACCATTTTGAAACAATTTCAATAACAAGAGCTTCAAATTTATTTTTAACCAAGTCTCCTGTTTCAAGTACTTCAGCATGATTTAAAGGTTGGTCTAAGATACCAGCTGCCATATTTGTTAAACAACTTATACCTAGAGTTCTCATACCCATATGAGCTGCTGCAATTGCTTCAGGAACAGTGGACATACCAACCGCATCTGCACCAAGCATTCTAGCAATTTTTACCTCTGCTGGTGTTTCAAAGGAAGGACCTGCAAAAATTTGATAAACACCTTCTTTTAAATCAAGGTTTTGATTTTTAGCACAATCATGAGCTAAATTAATCAAATCTTTATCATATGCAGTAGTCATATCAAAAAAACGATCTCCAAGAAAATCTGGATTCAGGCCACGAAGTGGATTTACAGGAATTAAATTTATGTGATCTGTAATCAACATCAAATCAGCTGGTTTCCAATTCTTATTAACACAACCTGCTGCATTTGTTAATAATAGATTATTGATACCAAGAATTTTCATTACTTGAATTGGGAATACTACTGTATTCATTTCATAACCTTCATAGAAGTGAAAACGTCCCTGCATGCATAATATTTTTTTGTCATTAAGCATCCCAATTACAAGGCGTCCTTTATGTCCAGTGACAGTTGAGACGGGAAAGGATGGTATATCTTTATATGGTATGTAAATTGGATTTTCGATCTTTTCTGCAAGACCTCCAAGTCCACTACCCAATACTATTGCAATATCAATTTTATCATCTCCTGCAATACTTTTAATATAAGTAGCAGCTTCATTTAATTTATTTTGTAAATCGTTCATTTTTAACTCCAATTTAAT
>CAYWGU010000099.1:6797-9457 GCA_964457975.1 uncultured Spirochaetaceae bacterium
ATTTAATAGGTTTTAAGATTATCATATTACGCAACAAAATGCAACGAAAATTGTATATTTATACATTAAAATAGGTTTTTAGTACCACTTTTCTATATATTTTGAATAAAAGTTAATTTAACATATTGTTAATAATATTTTTTGAATTATAATGAGGTATAATAATTTATTGTTAAAAGAAGGAGATTTAAGTTATGAATGAAATAGCCAATAGATGCGAAAGACTTCATATTGAAAGGGCAATGAAAAACCTTAAGAAAAATAATATTGAATCATATGTTGTAGAAACTAAAGATGCTGTTATGCCACTTGTAAAAACTCTTATCACTGAAGGTGATGTTGTTGGATTTGGTGGATCTGTTACTTTAAAAGAAGTCGGTTTTTTTGATTTTATAAAAAACGGTAATTATGAATTATTGGATCGCGATAAAAAAGGGCTCACTAGAGAAGAATCACAAGACATAAATAGACAGATATTTTTTAGTGATGCATATTTTGCAAGTGCAAATGCAATAACTGAGCATGGAGAAATATATGAGGTTGATGGAAATGGTAATAGAGTTGCAGCAATTACCTTTGGTCCCAAAAAAGTAATTTTAATTGTTGGGCGAAATAAAATTGTTAAAAATCTTCGAGATGCTGTGGAAAGAGTTAAAAATATTGCATGTCCTGCAAATACAATGAGACTGAAAATTGGAACCATATGCAATAGCACAGGCTATTGTGTAAATGGTGGTAAGTGTGATGAAAGACATCTTATGTGTGCTGCTCCTGGCTCATGCCCCAATTCAATATGTAGCTTCTCAAATGTAATAGCTGCTCAAACAAGTTCCAACCAGGATCGAATTAAAATTATAATTGTAAATGAAGATTTGGGTTATTAAAAGTTTATTAATTTAAATAATTTGAATAAAAAAATACTGCAAAAATTTTATGCAGTATTTTTTTAGCAAAGATTACAATTATCCTAAAGCAACATCCATGCTCATCATGATTACAAAACCAATTGCAACAGCCATTGTAGCCCAATCACTATGTTCTCCGTCTTGAGATTCAGGCACAAGTTCTTCAACAACTACGTAAATCATAGCTCCTGCTGCAAAAGATAAAAGGAAGGGAAGATTTGATTCAATGGTGCTTGTTATTAAAATAGTTATTATTCCAGCAATAGGTTCAACAATACCGGAAAGACATCCCATAAGGAATGCTTTTTTCTTTGATTTACCATTTGCTGCCATTGGCATAGAAATAATGGCACCTTCAGGAAAGTTCTGTATTGCAATACCAATTGCTAATACAATAGCACTTGAATAAGTAATCAAGGGGTTATTTGCAAGAACTCCTGCAAAAACAACACCAACTGCCATTCCTTCTGGAATATTATGAAGTGTTACAGCTAGCATTAACATTGTGCTATCTTTAAAGTTAGCAGGAAGCCCTTCTCTTTTATGATCTTCTGCATGAAGATGAGGAATTAAATGATCCAGTATAAGAAGAAAAATAACACCTGCCATAAATCCCATTGATGCTTGGATCCATCCTGCTTCTCCTCTCGACTGACTCATATCTATAGCCGGTTGTAAAAGAGACCAGATTGATGCTGCTATCATAACGCCTGATGCAAATCCTAATAAGATTTTTTGCATCCTTTCATTGAAACCTTTTTTTACAAATATTACCATTGCAGAACCTAAAACAGTTCCTATTAATGGTATTGCAAGACCAATCAATACCTTATTCATTTTTCCTTCCTAGTATAAAAGTAGTTATTAAAATATCTCATATAAGCCTATAATAAAATTTAACAATGTGTATCAAATTCCATTGTATTTAGTTCTTTGATTTCGTCCTCATCAATAATTTCATTGTAGTAGCTAATATATACGTAGTTGTTTTCCCATTTAATTTTTTTCATTTTTCTTACATAAGATTTATCTAATTTATGAATTATATTAATTTTTGAAATATCAGAATGCAATATACAATCTTTGCAGGGTTTATGATATCCATTAATGATTGAATAGCAAGGTTTTTCGTGATTGTAAAGATCTTGTTCTGGGATGTTATATAAAGTGCAGTATGCTTTATTTGCATAAACGAATCTGTAATTTTTTGCATCAGTTACAAGAATTGCAGTATTTCCATTATTTAAAATTGATTCAAGCAGTTCTTGATGACTAATTCGTTGGTTTTCTGGTTTTATAAAACTGTAAGCAGTATCCATTTCATTGTTATTTTTATCAAAAATATAATATTGGTTCTTACCAAGATGCTTTGCATAATAAAGAGCAAGATCAGAAAAATGAACCAATTCTTCTAAATTAGAAGAATGCAGTGGAAATATTGAAATTCCTACACTGCATGAAATAATATTTTTTGAATCTTTTGTATCAATTTTAGTAAATTCTTTGCAAAGCTTATTACCAAGGCTAGCAACTTCTGAAATTTCTATGAAGTTTGGAACTATAACGATAAATTCGTCTCCACCATATCTACCAACAATTGCTGGTTCCTTAAAAATAGTTTTTAAAAGAACTGCAACCTCTTTTAATATTCTGTCACCTTCTTGGTGACCATAAATATCATTTATAGTTTTAAAGTTATCAATATTGTTATTGATAAGTAATTATGTCAAATAGTTGCTCTCTTACTTTACCAAT
>CAYWGU010000100.1:0-9391 GCA_964457975.1 uncultured Spirochaetaceae bacterium
GGATATTACTTAACATTTGTTAATATATTTATTTTTAGGTTCATACGGATTCAGGAAAGTTCTTGAAAAGTGTATTATAATGTATAGATATTAAATATTAAATATGAATAAATTATATAAATCATCTTATTTTTCCTTAAGAAGTATGTTATATGTTTTAAGAAGATTGTTAATTTCATATCATTAAAAATTGGTTCTTCTATAATTTATTTTGGTATTAATATGCAAGAAGTAATAGTTTTTTTACTTATACCAAAAAGTCTTTTTATGTATTATGCTAAAGACGACAAAAGTAAAGAGTAGAAAAAGAAGAATTATAAATAGGCATTATGATAGTATGTTTACTAAGCTAACATACTATAAATTACAAAATATAGGTTAAAGATTAGGGAAATACATGAAAATTGAAAAACAAAAACCATGGATTTTATCTTTTTCACAGCATACATATGGTGTATATGCTAAGAGAAAATATAAATTGACTTTAGAAAATGAAGAGTTGTTGGATAATATAAACGGAAAATGTTTTGTGTTATCAAATCACTGTCATGTAATAGATCCAGTTTTTATATCATTACTATTTCCCTTTCATGTTAGATGGGTTGCTGGTGCATATCTGTTTAAACTTAAAATTTTTGGATATATTTTAAAGAATCAAGCTAAATGCATTGCAAAAAAGCAGGGAAGAAGTGACTTATCAACAATAAATGAAATGAAAAAAGCATTTCAAAATGATGAGTGTGTTGGTTTATTTCCTGAAGGTAGTAGAACCTGGGATGGTGATTTTAATGATTTAGATGGCAATACAACTGCAAAGCTTGTTAGAATATTTAAGGTACCTGTTGTTTTTTTAAATATGGAAGGTGCGTTTGCAAGAAAACCTAGATGGTCAAATGTGGAACGAAAAGGTTCCATTAATATAAAAGTTAAAAGTATTTTATATCCTGAGGATTTTAAAAACCTTAAGGCTAGCGAAATTAATGATATAATTAATAGAGAATTAGGATTCTCTCATGATAAATATGAAGAAGAGCATCATATTCCATATAAATGCAATCATCAGGTAGAAGGTCTTCAGAAAATCCTTTATATGTGTCCCTCCTGTGGTTCAATTGATACCCTCGATACTACAGGACAAACTGCAGTTTGTACAAACTGTAAATGTGAAACTGAAATGGATGAATTTTTAAAAATAAAATCAAATGAACATGGTTTTAAAACACTACATTCTTGGCGAGAATGGGAGAAAAGTCAGCTATCGAAGGTCGATTGTTTTAAGGAAGAGAAAGGAGTATTACTCCAAATTTTAAGAGATGAAAAGCTTGTAACACTTTCCAAAAATATAAAGGTTTCAATGGAAAATGATGCAATCATAATTTTATATGATGATGAAAAACTTGTATTAGATTTTAATTCAATTTCATCTCTTATATTAAATGCTAAGCAGTCCATGGAACTTTATCATAATGATTCTCAATATAGAATTAGATTAAGTACAAATGGTTGTTCTATTAAATTCTTTGATTATTTTAAAAATCATGAAGTACAAAAGGAGAACGTATCAAATGGATTTTAGTGTATTAATTCATATATTTATAGTATCAACTATGATGTTAATTGGAGCTTTATTAAGGGCTAAAGTTAAATTTTTGCAAAGGTTTTTAATACCATCATCAATTATAGGTGGTTTCTTTCTTTTAATTTTTTATAATGTCTTTGCTCCCTCTTTAAATTTGAAAACAGCTTTTCTTGGAACACTTGTTTATCATTTATTAAATATAACATTTATAGCGATGATGCTTAGGGTATATCCAAAGGAAGGAAACAATAAAATATCAAGAGCTGTTAAACAAACAACAATTGCAATTATTGGTCAGTATGGACTTCAAGTAACCTTTGCTCTGATTCTTGTTATCATATTAAGTAACACTCTATATCCAAATTTATTTTTATCAATTGCATATACTCTTCCTTTAGGTTTTGAATTAGGGCCTGGCCAGGCTTATTCTATGAGTGCTGTTTGGGAACCACTTGGCTTTACTGGTGCATCGTCTGTTGGACTAACTATGGCAGCAGTTGGTTTTATAATTGGATCCTTTGGTGGTGTTATCCTAATAAACATTGGAATAAAAAGAGGATGGATGACCCAGGAGCAAATTGATAGAATTAGATCTAGTGAAACACAAACTGGGTTTTTATCAAAAAACCATGTAGAAGGTTCCAGACTTACTACAAATAGTGAATCGATTGATACCTTAACTTACCATCTATCATTAATATTTTTTATCTATTTTTTAAGTTGGATATTCTTAACAGTAGTCGAAAAACTACTTGTAATGATTGGTCCGATTGGACTTGAGCTTGCAAACAGCTTCTGGGGTATTAATTTTGTATTTTCTGCACTTATTACATTGGTTATTAGAAATATAATTGAAAAGGTTGGGCTAGCAAGTAGCATCGATAATGGTACATTAAACAGAGTAATAGGTTTTAGTGTTGATACAACAGTATGTTCATCCCTTGGTGCAATAAGTATTGTGGCTCTTGCAAGTTACTGGGGTGTTGTTACAGCATTAATTGTTCTTGGTATTATTATTACTGTATTTATACTACCTGCCTATTCAAGTAGATTATTTGATGATAATCAGTTCTATAGAACTTTAATAGTATTTGGTTCATCCACAGGAACTCTTCCAACAGGACTTGCTCTATTAAGAATAGTTGATCCTAATTTTGAAACACCTGTTGCAAAGGATTATGCAATAGCGACTGGTATTGTATTGCCATTTGCAATACCCATTATATTGACTGTAAATCTTCCTGCTAAAACTTTTGTTACTGGTGATAATAAATATTTATTTATTGCATTGGGTGTATCCGTAATTTATCTTATAGCTTTCTTAATATGTTACACTGTTATGGCTAACAAAAAAGCATGGAAGGATAAATCTAAATTTTTCTATGTTTCAAAAGATAATAGATAGGTTAATAAATAATTTATAAAAATTAAAGAAGTGCTTTATTGCTCAGCTTAGATAACCATTGTTTCCTTGCAGGTAATTTTTGGTATCTCGTCTGAAATTGTTTTCTGTAGTCTTTGTAACTGAAAGATAATATATCATCTGCCATTTTAGATGATAATTCACAATCGATTTAGTCTGGTGTTTTATAGTCCAGCAAATATTAGGTCAAATAAATGAAAATTAGAGAATATACCGGAAATACAAGTTCAAAGGTTCAACCATATGAAATAGAAAATAGAATTGTTTCGAAAAAAGCTGCAATAGCAGGAATGGTTCTTCTTAAAAATGAAAATAATATTCTTCCTCTAAGGAAAAATTCTACTATAGCTCTTTATGGTGGAGGTGCTGTTAAAACTATAAAAGGTGGAACTGGCAGTGGTGATGTTAACGTTCGAGATATTGTTTCAATTTATGATGGATTAAAAAATGCTGGCTTTACGATTACAACTGAAGACTGGGTTGCAGATTATAGAAATCTCTACACAGTAGCAAGAAAGGATTGGAAGAATGAAATATGGAGAAAAATTGATGAATCAAAAAATCCATATGCAATGTTTAATATATATTCTTCAATTCCCTTTGTGCTTCCTTGTGGTTCTATGGCTACTAAAACTGAAACAGAAACTGCAATTTATGTACATAGTAGATTAGCAGGTGAAAATAAAGATACAAGTGCCCAAAAGGGGGATTACTATCTATCAGATGAAGAAGATCTTTTGCTATCAGAAATATGTTCTCTATATAAAAATGTAATCGTATTGTTAAATACTGGAGCACCTATAGATTTATCCTTCTTAGATAAATATAAAAATATTTATGGGTTATTAAATATATCACAGCCTGGAATGGAAGCAGGAAATGCAGTAGCTGAAATCTTGAATGGTGCTGCATCCCCTAGTGGTAAGCTTACCGATACTTGGGCAATTAATTATGAGGATTATCCAAATTCAAAAACATTTTCTCATAATAACGGAAACATCAGTTATGAAATATATGAGGAAGGAATCTATGTAGGATATCGCTACTTTGATACATTCAGTAAAAAGGCTCGATACAACTTTGGTTTTGGTCTTTCTTATGCGACTTTCTCAATTGAAAGAGCAAATGTTAAGAAGACAAACTCTGGTATTAAAATTGGAAATAAAGTTGTAAATACATCTGATAGATTTAGCGGACGTGAAGTAGTTGAAGTATATGCATCATGTCCTACCGGAAAGTTAGCTAAAGAATATAGACGACTTGTGGGATTTGCTAAGACAAAGGTTCTAATGCCTGGTGAATCTCAGAATATTGAAATTGAATTTACTGCTAATGAACTTTCGTCCTTTAGTGAGTATAAATGTTGTTGGTTATTGGAGAGTGGTGTATATGGTATATTCGTTGGAAACAGTCTTGAAAGTTCTGTTATTGCAGGATCTATTAATATTTGCAACGAAATTATTCTAGAGAAAACCTGTCATGTATGTCCTCTAGAACAAACTATTAATGAGCTAAAAGCTCCTTTAGCCTCTATTATTGATATGAGAGATAAGTGGATTCCTAAATTAATAAATTATCCATCTATTGAATTAACTGAACATGATATTAAGTTTCGAGAAAATATCTATGGAAAGTCCAATGAAAAAATTGATGAGGATGTTTTAGCCTTTGTTGATAAATTAAGTGTAGAACAACTGATTAATTTTTCTATGGGTGAAATGGGACAGGATGCAGGAAGTAATTTGGGTTCAGCTGGTATTAGTGTTCCTGGATCTGCAGCACAAACAAGTAGTTGTGCTTTTGATATGGGCATCCCTTCTCTTGTATTAGCCGATGGTCCTGCAGGTCTGAGACTTACAAAAGAGTATACTGTAAAAGACGGAAATCTTATAAGGCCAAATTTTGAAGAAGGGTTTGAGAATGGATTATTCAGTAGAAATGCTCCGGTAGATGTTGGCGGTCAGAAATGGTATCAATTATGCACCGCAATGCCTGTTGGAACACTTTTAGCCCAGACATGGGATGTAGAAGAAGTTAAAAAGGTGGGCGAGGCTGTAGCAAGAGAAATGAATATTTTTAATGTAAATTTATGGCTTGCTCCTGGTATGAATATTCACAGAAATCCATTGTGTGGAAGAAACTTTGAATATTTTAGTGAAGATCCCTTTCTTGTTGGAAAAATTGCAGCCGCTTTAACAAAGAGTGTTCAATCAATTGATGGATGTGGAACTACAATTAAACACCTTGCCCTAAATAATCAAGAAGATAACAGAATTCACTCAAATAGCATTGTAAGTGAAAGAACCTTCAGAGAAATCTATCTTAAAGGATTTGAAATAGCAGTGAAAGAGGCACAACCATTATCAATAATGACTAGTTATAATTTGATTAATGGAATTCATGCAGCAAATAATTTTGATTTATGTACAAAAATAGTTCGTGATGAATGGAATTTTGATGGCGTTATTATGACTGATTGGACAACAACTAATGTTGGTGCAGATTGTACTGCAGCTGGTTGTGTAAAAGCTGGCAATGAATTAGTAATGCCTGGTTTTAAAAGTGATTATGAAAATATTAAGACTTCTTTAGATAACGGTGCAATTAGCATAAATGAATTAAAAAATAATATTGCACATTTAATATCTGTAATCAAAAGAGTCGATGGTGAGGTTTGTTCAAATATTACTTCATCTCTTGAATGAGCAATACATTGAGGTAAAAGCTAAAATTTGTGCTGCAAATTTTGAATATTTATTGGAAGACTATAATGCTATTAAGGCAATTTATTATTATATTGTAGAGCTGCAACTAGAGGAGAAGATTCAAGAAAATTACTTGATCCAGGAGCTCTTGTTGCTACCTATATTATGATGGGATTTTATCAATCCGTAAAATAAATTCGACATATAAAGTTTAACAACTTATTATGCATATACTTTAGCACGGAGCGCCACTCCGTGCTTTATTGTTTTTTAGTTAAAATACTTTATACTAAACCTTTATGAGTGAGTGATTTTAATGTATTATAAAAACAAATCTATAAACAAAAGGATGAATATGAATACTACAAATGAAATTAAAATGGGGAATTGTTCCCTTGGTATCGAACTAGGATCTACCAGAATAAAGGTGGTTTTAATTCAAAGTGATAACACTCCAATCGCTAGTAGCAGTTATGCTTGGAATAATGAAATTATTGATGGGTATTATTCCTATTCTCTTGCAAATGTTTGGAAAGGTGTTTCTACAAGTTATGAAGGGTTAAAGAAAGATGTTAAAAATAAGTACAATGTGACACTAACAAAACTTAAAGGTATTGGAATATCAGCTATGATGCATGGATATTTAGCATTTGACGGTGATGATAATCTTCTTGTTCCTTTTAGAACGTGGCGTAACACAAATACAGATGTAGCATCCAAACAACTTACAGAACTATTTAATTTTACAATTCCAATTCGATGGAGTATTGCTCATTATTATCAAGCAATATTAAATAATGAAGAACATATAAATAGAGTTAAGAAGTTAAATACCTTAGCTGGATATATCCATAATAAGTTGACAAATAACTTTGTAATTGGTGTTGGTGATGCCTCAGGGATGTTTCCAATTGATTCAAATATAAATGACTACAATCAAAAATTCATTGAACAATTTGATGAATTAGCTAAAATGGAAAACTCCTTATCAGATATTCTTCCAAAGATAATGGTAGCAGGACAGAGGGGGGGGCTCTTAACAAAAGAGGGCGCTTTGCTGCTTGATAAAGACGGTGATTTAGAAGCAGGTATTCCATTATGTCCACCTGAAGGTGATGCTGGAACAGGAATGGTTTCAACTAACTCTGTGAAGGTGAATACAGGTAATGTTAGTGCTGGTACTTCTGTTTTTGCAATGATAGTATTAGAAAAAAACCTATCTAAGTTCTATGATAAATTGGACCTTGTTACAACACCTGATGGACATCCTACAGCTATGGCTCATTCTAATAACTGTACAGGTGATTATGATAGTTGGCTTTCATTATTTAAAGAAGTAATTGAAGCTTCAGGCAATGCAATCACAGTTCCTGAATTATATGATAAAATGCTCATTCAAGCTTTAAAAGGTGATGCCGATTGTGGTGGTGTATTGAGTTATAATTATCTAAGTGGTGAACCAATGACTGAACTAAGTGATGGTCGTCCTATAGTTTGCAGAACGCTTGATGCTAATTTTAACCTTGCCAATTTTATGAAATCTCAATTATATACATCCCTTTGCGCGTTAAGAATTGGGTTGGATATTCTTTCTGAACAAGAGAATATTAAAATTGAATCTATTACAGGTCAAGGTGGATTCTTTAAGACTCCAGTTGTTGGACAAACTGTAATGGCCAATGCGACCAATACTCCAATCAATTTAGTTGAAAGTTCTGGTGAAGGTGGAGCTTGGGGAATAGCTATTCTTGCTAATTACATTGGAGAAGATGAAAAACTTGGAGACTATCTAGATAATAAAGTTTTCAACAATTCAAAGAAATTAACAATAAATCCTAAAAAAGAAGATGTTGAAGGTTTTAATAAATTCTTAAAACTTTATAAAAAGTCATTGGAACTTGTTGAAGTTGCAGCAAAATGTGTTAATTAGATCTTTCTGGATATACTTGCTTAGAATAATAAGTAGTGAATCTTCATAGAAATTGAAAAGCATTATAAAACAATAAGCCTTTACTAAGTAAAGGCTTATTGTAATATCGATGAGTTTAAAAAATAATTCACTAGGTCTGCAAATAAGTATCAATTTATTTTGTTGCTTCCATTAATGTGAAAATAGATAAATATTTAATCTAGTATATAAATAAAAATAGATGATCCTTAGAATATTGTAATTGCCTGCTATATGAAATAAAGAATTTGAGTGAATAAGCTATCTAAAGAAAAAACAACGAATAACTTGTAGCTATAAAATCTATATCAGCATCTTTTACTATAGCTAATAAAAGTGTAATAAAAATAAGTAGTTGCTAAATAATGTAGCTAAATTATGCAAAATATCTAAATAAATAAAGGAGTAATTTTTTTAAACATTGATTTTTTTTCAATTATTTATTAGCCTACATACAGAAAAAAGTAAAAAGTAAATTTATGAATAGTAACTTTTTTATTGCAATATTGAATCTTTTTTTCATTATACTATGATAAAAAAATGCATATATTGAACTGAATAGCCAATATTTATCAAATATTTAAAGTATTGTGAAATTATTACATGTTGACAGTAACAGGTTTTAGTCATATATTTGTTACTAGCAATGATTGATACTAGCAAACATTGCTAGTAACTATTATAGTTGCTGTTTAAAACTTTTATGGAGGGACTACATGGATCTATGTTCATTATCAAAACTATTGGATGATTTAAAAAGTACTGAAAATTATTTAAAGAAAGAGTGTGGCCTAACCTATAAAGAAGCTGGCATGCTTTGTTCAATTGACTTAGGTTTTAATGAACCTGCCAAGCTTGCAAAAAAATTAGGGCTTTCTCCCTCTAGAACCAGTAGAATTATTTCATCTGTAGAAATGAAAAAACTGACTCTTAGAGAAGCTAGCAAAATAGATAAAAGAATAATTTATCTAAAACTATCGAAGACAGGTAATGATTTATTAAAACAAATTAGGGAAACAAAATTACCAATACCTTTATATCTTCAAGATGTACTTGAACAATTGGATATAGAGAATTAATACAAAAATAATTATACAAAAGGAAAATAAATGAGTAATAAAACTTATATAGTAGTTGGCGGAGTAGCCGGTGGTGCTGGTGTTGCAGCAAGAATTAGACGTCTTGATGAATATGCAACAATAATTATGTATGAAAAAGGACCTTATGTTAGTTTTGCTAATTGCGGTCTACCTTATTATGCTGGTGGAACAATTGAGGAACGAGATAGACTTTTTGTAACTCCAGTTGAAACCTTAACTGATGTTTTCAATATTGATGTAAGAACGAACACAGAGGTTATCTCCATAGATCGAGAAAAGAAAGCTGTAGGTGCTATAAATCATGAAAGTGGTGAAGAGTCCACACAATCTTATGATCATTTGATATTAAGCCCTGGTTCATATGCTTTTGTTCCTAATATTAAAGGTATTGATAATACAAAAGTAATGACAGTTAGAAACGTACCAGATATCGACAAGGTTGTAAGTGCAATGAAAGGCGCTAAAAAAGCTGTAGTTGTTGGTGGTGGATTTGTTGGTATTGAGATGGCAGAGAATTTACATGAGAAAGGTCTAGACGTTTCACTTGTTGAAGCTGCTGATCAAGTAATGATTACTCTTGATAAAGAGATGGTTGCCCCTGTTCATCAGGAATTAAGAGATAATGGTATTGATTTA
>CAYWGU010000101.1:0-9159 GCA_964457975.1 uncultured Spirochaetaceae bacterium
TATTATAGCGAGAGCAGGACTCGGACCTGCGACCTACGGGTTATGAGCCCGTCGAGATACCAACTTCTCCATCTCGCGACGATTACTTTCATGAATATACAGGTTGAGCCCATTTATGTCAACCAGAGAATTACAATTTGTTTAATAAAGTTGTAAAAATTTAATAAATATAAAAAACTAATATTGTAAATACTTAATAGGTCGAGAAATAGACAAATAAAAAAATATTAAAAAACTAAGATATTATTTTGAATTGATAACATGTTTTTAAGAATTTTATGTTTTTTTAGATTGTGCGATGCAAAAAAATACTGCAAAGCTTGTGCAATGCAGTATAATTCTATTTTAACTATAATTATTTTTTCTTTTTATCCAATTTAATTAAGTTACGAATTCCTTCAATTGTAATTTTTATAGCATCTTCTGTTGTATGACAGAAAGGATTATCCATTCCTAATTTTTCTCTTTCTTGGTTACCAACAACCATGAAGCTAGAGCCACATCTAACATTGTTTTTAGCAGCAACTACAAACAAAGCTGCACTTTCCATTTCTGATGCTTTAACACCAAGTCGTTTCCATGCTTCCCAATAGTTTATAAGTTCATAGCTTACTGGCATGCTTTCAGGTGAATGTTGACCGTAGAAGCTATCCTTGCATTGTACAATGCCTGTGTGGGTTTTATAGCCCAAACCTTCTGAAGCCCTCTTTAAAGCTGTTATGCAGTCAAAATCTGCTACTGCAGGAAATTCAATTGGAGCATATTCACGAGATGTTCCTTCAGTCCTAATGGCTCCTGTTGCAATAACTACATCACCACCCATTACCTCAAGATCAATACCACCACATGTACCAACTCTTAGAAAGGTATCAGCGCCACAAGCACATAATTCTTCCATGGCAATGGAAGCTGATGGACCGCCAATGCCTGTACTTGTTACAGATACCCTGACACCATCCAAGGTTCCTGTATATGTAATGAATTCCCTGTTGTTAGCAACTAGTTTAGGATCCTCAAAGAAAGCTGCAATTTTTTCACATCTTCCAGGATCTCCAGGTAAGATTACGTATTTTCCTACATCACCGGGTTTGCAGTGAATATGATATTGAATACCTGTTCCTTCCATATAATCTGACATATTATGCCTCCTAAATTATTAATTTCTATAAGTAGCTTCTTAATTCTGCCACAGAGTAAATGTGGTAGCAAGCTTTTTACTTTTCATGCATATGATCAAAAGTTTTAAGAGTTTTTTAGTTTTTCTTAAGACTCTCTGAAAGCATGTTGAAAAATTTATCTGCATCAGTTTTTATAGCAACATGAGTTTTGCTATTTTCATCAGGCCAGTTACCTACAGTTTTTCCATAGGTCAATTCACCTTTTGTTTCAACATCAATATCACGTTTTACAAATTCAAACATTGTAGGATCCATTAGATATGCTATGCAACATGGATCATGCATTGCAGGGTATTCATGATTGGCGGCTACGCATGTACTTGTATAGAATTCCATGCCGTCAATGAAAATCTCTCGAACACGAGTTGGGTTTTCCCTCTGCTCATTTTTGAATCTTTGAAATTCTTTTTTTCCAAGTTGTACTTGATGAGTTACATCCAATCCCATCATGTAAATCTCCGCACCACTGTTGAATACAATACGTGCTGCTTCTGGATCTGCATAAACGTTGAATTCTGCAGTAGGGGTAACATTACCTTCCATTAGAGATCCACCCATGATTATAATTTTTTTAACATTCTCAATTACACGAGGTTCTTTTTTGATTATTATAGCAATATCAGTTAAAGGCCCAATTGCAACTAAATTTATCTCACCTGGATTTTCCATGATTGTTTTGATTGTAAAATCAATTCCATCACCTGCGCATTGTTTAACTCTTTTTTTATTAAAAGTTGGACCAGCATAGCCACCTTTTCCATGAATTTTTTCGGCAACTACTTGCTTTCTTATCAAGGGAGAATCACAGCCTTTGTATACAGGAACATCATAATTAATGTCCTCACAAAGCTTCAGTGCATTTTCACAGGTATCTTCCAATCTAGCATTGCCTGCAACAGCCACAATACCTTCCAGTTTTAAGTTATCTGCGCCATTTGCAAGTAGTATCGCTATAGCATCATCCTGTCCTGTATCACAGTCTAATATAAATCTTTCCATTTTTTTGAATTCCTAGTATTTATTATTTAACGATAGAAAGTCGTAACCTCGTCCAAGCTCAGTCTTATTTTTTCTCTAATTGGTTCATCTCTATAGCCAAAGGTCATTATAATTCCAACGCTTTGTTTTTCACCATCAAGATTTAATACATCCAGCACCTTATCATTCAGAAAGCCTTCAATGGCACAGGATTGAACATCTTTTTCAACCGCTGCATTCATCATGTTGGAACATACCAAATAGGTTTGTGCCTTTATCCAGGCTTCAAGTAGATTGTTATCTCTTAAATATGCATGATGTCCTTTGTAGTCATCAAGAAATTCATCAATTGTTCCAGGAAATCTTTTACCTCTTTGAATTACAAGAGGATCTTCTGCTGACATTGATGTTTTTGGGGTGCAAATAACTATGGAGAAAGCTGATGTTTTCATGCTTTCTTGTTTGAAACAAGCCTCATAAAGTCTTTCATGAATTTCTTTATTTGTTACAACATGAAAGGACCAGGCTTCAAGGCCAAAACTTGATGGAGTTAATCTGCCACAATCTAAAATATAATTAATTATATTATCATCAACTTTTTGTTCTTTATACTTTTTACATGCAAAACGTGTTTGCATTAAATCTTTAAATTCCACCAGCAACTGCCTCCAACGCGGTTAAAATCATCTTTTTATTACCAGTCATTCGCTCTTCATCTTTAAAGCTCTTACCGGTTGAACAGCTATCTGTCATGGTAAGAATAGAGAAGGCATTCTTTTTAGCTCTAAGAGCATTGCAGTAAAGTGCATATGTTTCCATATCTTGAGCAATTGTTCCCATATCTGCCCACTGTTTCCAGGAATCTGATCCTAAATAGTAATATTCACTGAAGTAATCACTAGAAAGTACCATACCTTCAGTGTGGCGATAGCCTAATTTAATGGCACTATCTTTTATTTTATAAAGAAGCTTTGAGCTACACACTGGGGAGAATGTACCCTTTAAATCATACTGCTTTGCCCATGCTGTATCGGTCGATGCAGTAAGGGCTAGGACCAAGTCACCAACTTCAAGAGAAGGATCATATCCTCCACAGGTACCAATTCTTATTATGTTTTCAACATTATATTTATCGAATAATTCCCATGAATAGATACCAATGGATGCTCCACCCATACCAGAGGCCATAACACTAACAGGTACATCTTTGTATGTACCTGTATAGCATGGAATACCTCTAACAGATGAAACTAGCTTGGCGTTGTCCATAAAGTTATCTGCAATATATTTTGCACGATTTGGATCGCCAGGCATCAAAACAGACTTAGCTATTTCGTTTTTATTCGCACTGTTATGAGGTGTCATCAGGAAGCTCCTTTTTCGTAAGGAATACCGTTTGCTTTAGGTGCATATTCTTTACCAGAGGTAGCAATCAAGGCAATCAAGGTTACAGCATATGGTAGTATGTTGAAGTATTCAGATGGAAGATTTGTAAGAGCTGGGATGTTATTTGAAATAACAGCAAAGGCCTGTGCACCACCAAATAGAACTGCTGCACCTGCTACACCAAGCGGAGTCCAACGACCAAATGATACAGCAGCCAAGGCAATAAATCCACGACCACCAATAGTACCAGAGGTATATTGAATTGTTTGTGTTAATACGATACAAGCACCAGATAAACCAGCTAAAGCACCAGAAATCATAACTCCTGAGTAACGCATCAATCGAACGTTGATACCAACGGAATCTGCAGCAGCAGGATGCTCACCACAAGCTCTTAGATGCATACCAAATGGAGTTTTGTACAGGACAAACCATGCAACAATAACAACAACGATAGCAATATAAGCTGTTGGATACAAACCAAGCTTATCGGTTAACATACCGACTTTATATTCTTTTGTTCTATCAGCATTAAATAAAATTTGTGCAACAAATATTGTCAAACCATCTGCCAATAAGTTAATACCAGTACCAGATATGGTCTGGTCGGCTTTAAGGTCAACTGAGGCAACAGCATGTATAAGGGAGAATAGCCAACCAGCAACTGCTCCAACTAGGAGAGCTATAATTATGGAGTATCTACCAAAACCAGCTGTTTCCATTAAATAGTGAGTACTTGCAGCAGCACATGCGCCAAGGCCCATTAGACCTTCCAAAGCGATGTTAACAACACCGGATCTTTCGGTAAACATACCGCCGATAGCAACTATAAGAATAGGAGATACAATCATTAAGACTGTAGGTAATTGTGTTAATATATTCATTATTTGCTCAAAGCCTCCTCTCTTAATTTTTTGGTAAGTCTACGTTGTTTTACAATTTCAAGTCCACTTCTAAGAGAGATGAATACAACGATAAGACCTTGAATAATAAGTGTAATTTCTTTTGGAATACTTCTTGATTGCATCAAGGATTGGCTATTTTTTAATATACCAAATAATATACCAGCAAGTAGATTACCAATAGCAGTGTTGTTACCAACAAGTGATACAGCGATACCCATGAATCCATAACCATCCATTGATGTTATAATACGTCCATTAGGGAAGGCTCCACCAAGAAGAACAATAGCACCAGCTAATCCAGCAAATGAACCAGCAATAAGCATTGAAGCAGTAATGGATCTAACGTCCGAAATACCACTACATTTTGCAGCATATTTGTTGTAGCCTGTAGCTCTCATACTAAATCCAAGTTTTGTTTTGTTAATTACAAAGTAAAAAATTAGAACCATCAAAATAACAAAGAACACACCAACGTTGAAGTTTGAAGTTGGGATTAAAAACTTGGTTAGTTTTGATGCTGCAGGAAGGGGGTCTGTGTTATATGTTGAAGCACCTGGATGGGTGAAGCATATCAAACGTGAAGAGTACAATGCAATGTAGTTTAACATGATTGTTGCTACAACTTCACTAACATTATATTTTGATTTTAGTAAACCAACGATACCACCCCAAAGAGAACCAGCAATCATTGCAGCTACGATACATAAGAACCAAAGACCAGGAAATGGAGCAACAAATAATGCTACAGTTTGTGCAGCAGTCATGCCCATTATGTACTGACCTTCAGCACCAATGTTGAATAAACCTACACGAGCTGGAAGACCCATTGCCAAACCACAAAGGATATAAGGAAGGGAATAAGCCAAGGTCTCACCAACATATCGAAAGTTCCATGTGCCATCGCGCTTTGCAATACCAAACATTGAATCAAATATGGAGCTGAACATATTAGCAGGATTTTTTCCAACCAATATAATTAATATTGTTCCAACAAGAAATCCAAGTACAACAACCAGCACTGAAATCATTATATTACTATCAAGTAAACGATCAATAAAGGCTTTATTTTTTGTTTTAGTCTTCATCTTTTTCTCCTTTCTCGCTAGAAGCCATCATGAGACCAATCTCTCGTTCTGTAACCTCACCATCTTTGAATACACCTACAATTCTACCGTCACTGATAGCTGCAATTGTATCACAGAGGTTCATGATTTCATCGAGTTCAAAAGAAACTAGCAGTATAGCTTGTCCTCTATCTCTTTCTTTTAGAATTCTTTTTCTGATGAATTCTATGGCACCAACATCTAAACCACGAGTTGGTTGAGCAATCATTAATAGTTTTGGACTGAGGTCAATTTCACGGGCAACAATTGCTTTTTGTTGGTTACCACCTGAAAGAGAGCCAGTAACAGTATCTGCACCAAGACCGGATCTAACATCAAACTCTTTTATTTCTTTTTCAGCTCTTTCTTTGAACTTAGCAAACTTTAAAGTATGGTATTTTGTACTGTATTCAGGTTTATAGAAATCTTTTAATACAGAGTTTTCACTTAGTGTAAATTCTTTAACCAATCCGTATTTATGACGATCTTCAGGGACATGTCCCAGACCTTTTTCAATTCTTTGTCTAATTGAATCGTGTGTGATATCCTCTCCATCTAGGATAATATTGCCCTTCGTTACAGGAAGCATACCACAAAGACCCATCAATAGCTCACTTTGACCATTACCATCAACACCCGCAATACCAAGAATTTCACCTTCACGGATTTGAAGAGAGAGGTCTTTAACCTTTTCTACGTCATTGTGGTTCTTGATTGTGATGTTTTTTGCATCAAGCATTATCTTGCCAAATTTAGGAGGGTTTTTATTTATCCCAAAATCAACTGCTCGTCCAACCATCATGGATGCCATTTCAGCTTCACTAACATCAGCAACATCAACTGTTCCAACATATTTACCACGACGAAGTACACTACATTTATCACATACAGCTTTAATTTCTTTTAATTTGTGTGTGATTAAGATGATTGTTTTTCCTTCGGCTTTAAGTTTTTTTATAATGCTCATCAATTCATCAATTTCTTGAGGAGTTAAAACAGCAGTTGGTTCATCAAAAATAATTATCTTTGAATTAGAATAGAGTGTTTTTAAAATTTCAACTCTCTGTTGTTGTCCAACAGAAATATCATCAATTTTAGATTTAGGATCTACTTGAAGACCATATTTATCACTTAATTCTTGTACTTTTTTCTCTGCGATTCCTAACTTTAAAGTATGGAATCGTCCTCTAGGTTCTCTTCCTAAAACGATATTTTCAGTTACAGTGTAGTTATGAACGAGTTTGAAGTGTTGGTGTACCATACCAATACCTAAATCTGTTGCAACATTAGGATTTTTAATCGAAACTTCTTTATCATCAAGTTTGATTATTCCATTATCTGCAGTATAAGCACCAAATAAAATAGACATCAGAGTCGATTTACCTGCTCCGTTCTCACCGAGAAGGGCGTGTACTTCGTTAGTTGCTACTCGTAAGGTTACATTATCATTTGCAATAACACCAGGAAATGTTTTAGTAATGTTTAACATCTCAATTGCGTAATCACTCACATTGGCCTCCCTAAATAGAGCCTTATTATAAAAGAAGCACTGTGCTTTTTTTGTAACAAAGCTCTATAAAATTTAATTCATGTATCTTAAAGAATAAACTAGTCCACGTATACTTTAAAATATATGTGGACTAGTCAGTGTTAATTGAACTATTAACTTTTAGTCATCAAGTGCACTAAGTCCTTTAGGAGCAACTTTAGCAGCTAATGCAGCTTTGTATGTACCATAAACTTTTATGTCACCAGCGATGATTGCTTTTTTAGCAGCTTCAGCACCTGTGATAGCTTTAGCAGTAATTTCTGGGTTAGCAGCGGAGTAGTTAACACCACCATCTTCCATGTTCATTACAACAACACCACCTTCAAAAGTATTATTTTCAACTCTTGTTAAAGCATCAATTGAAGAATTTTCAACAACTTTAAGCATTGAAGTTAATACAGCGCTCTTACCATCAGTATAGATACCATCTTCATATTGATCACTATCAACACCAATTGCCCAAACATTTTTACCTGCTATGCGCATTTCTTTAGCTTGAGAGATTGTACCATTACCAGTACCACCAGCTGCACTGAAGATACAGTAAACACCGTTATCATACCAGTTTTTAGCTTGTGCTTTAGCAAGTTCAGGAGCACCCCAAGAGTTTGCATAATAATCTACGATTGAAGCATTAGGAAGTACTGATTTGATACCTTGGATATAACCAACTTCGAATTTTGTAATTGTTGCACCTGGAACACCACCAATGAAACCGAATTTAGCATTTTTTATGCCATCAGCTACAGCTTGTTCAGCAGCAATAACACCAACTAAGTAAGAACCTTGTTCTTCTGTGTAGATGTATTCTCTTACGTTTGGAACTCCAACCCAGTTAACATCAACAATCATGAAGTTCTGTTTTGGATAAATTTTCGAAACTTCAGTAACAGCTGAAGCCCATGTGAAACCAGTTGTAATGATCAAATCATAACCTTGGTCAGCAGCATTCTTTAAGTTAGGGATATACATATCCTGTGAAGCAGCTGTGATAACATCATATAAATCACCTCTTGAAGGTGTGTTGTTCCAAGTTTCACCGTAAAAGTCTAGAATACCTCTCCATGCAGCAGCATTGAATGATTTATCATCTATACCAGTTGCATCAGTTAATAAGATTACGCTAGGTTTAGAAGAAGTTGCTTCTTTTGCAGCAGCAGGAGCTGCTTCGCTTGAACCATTAGCAAATGCTGAGAAAGCAAATGCGCTAACTAATAATAAAGTAACAATAAGTTTTTTCATATAGAAAAATCCTCCTGATAAAATCCTTGAATCACAAAGTAAATGCCATTACCAATTCTTTGGTAATTTTTTCAATAGCAGGAAACAAGGTGTTATGTATTATACCACAACTTTACTAAGATTTATCAAGTTAATTTTGACAAAAAGTTTAAAAAATACAATATTTTTTATATAAAGAGGAAGTTTTGCAAGGAATTAAATATATCCCTAACCGTTTATTTGATTGCATGATAAGTACTTGCACCAAATTGCAACACAATATTATTAAAATAATAATTACAATTTAATTCTTTGATGTAAAAAGGAATATTTTAATTTTACTACAAGGATGTTAACTTAAAATTTAGACAAGTGTGAAAAAAAACATTATTTTTAATATTAACTTAAATTCTATCAGCAAAAAAGTTAAATGCTTTTATTTTTAAAGTGGTATTTTTCAATCTTTGTTAATTAAAAACTATCAAGGTAAACGTTTATTTTACACTTTGCAACAAAATACAACGTTTTTTAATTAAATTGGGTAGGAAGAGTTGAGTGAATATTTAGTTAATAAATGGTTTTGTATTTACTATTGAGTTAATAAGAAGTGATAAAACGAAAAAATCGGCAAAAACTTATTACCTGTTTAGATTTAAATGCTTCAATAAAAATACCACAATTGATCCTTAAAATGTTTTCTTGAATCATGAATGAGGAATATTTTGACACTTTTTAGTTGATTTTATTTTTGGTGTATCAATTTGACCGAGCGAAGATGGAAATACAATGTTGTATGTGTCAAAAAGATACAATTTTTGTTTAATGTAATTTATTCTTCT
>CAYWGU010000102.1:0-4648 GCA_964457975.1 uncultured Spirochaetaceae bacterium
ACTGGAAGAAATAAGTACATGAGCTTTTGAATTTGTTCTTTCTAAAGACTCAATTAGTTTATTAACTAATTCAATATTTGTGTCATATAACACTTGCGGATCATTATGCCGATTCATTGCAGCCAAATGCACGATTACATCACATTGAGACACAAATTTATCTAATAACGCTTCATTTGTAAAATATTCATCTTTGAATGAAATTCGTTCAACATTCTCTTTAATTCCAAGATAATTATAAAGATGAGTACCGATAAATCCTGATTGACCAGTTATTCCTACTTTTTTCATATCAAATATTCTCCCAATTAAACCACTTATTAGCTTCAAACCGATAATCACCATCCTTTCCACCTTCCAAAGTGTTGGATGAAAATACAATTAGTTTAGATCCTTCTTCCAAAGCTTTGATGCCATTGGAATAGCCAGCGGGAATCATTAAAATTTTACTCTTATCAGCTGATAATATGTGTTTTTCAACTGGCAAATTTTTGGATGGATTTTCCCAATCATCTATCTTTACACCACAAATAAGAAATGATCCTGATGTTACAAAAAAATATTTATTCTCTGTCTTATGTCCCTGCCAGGCTCGCACAATATCTATGGAACTGTTTTCAATTTGATAAAACCGTTTTACATCAGAAAAGTCGAAGTCATTTACGAAACGTAAAATCCCGCGAGAATCTGTGAAAGAATCTCCGGTAATGAGTGAGGGGTGAGGAGTAATGGGTAATGGATTATTTTGATTTTTCATTTATGTATTTTCTTAGACCTAAAACCAATTTTCTAATATTTATTAACTTAATATCCAATTTACGATAATCTTCTTCTGTTATGTAATACAACTTTCTACATATCAGTAATTGAGTATCAACTTCTTCCACGCATCTAAATCTTTATAAGTCTTCATTCCTAAAACTCTTTACGCTTTACTCTTTACTCATCACATCTTTTCTGATGAAATCCAATTTCAGTAATAACTTCTTTGTCTCTTCCACATTCAGTCTTTTGGTATTATGAGAAGTATATTCTTCAACTTTATAAATTTTATCATCACCTTCACTGAAAAAACTATTATAGTTCAAATCTCTGTGATCTGCAGGGATTCGATAATAGTCACCCATATCTTCAGCTTTCACCATTTCTTCACGATTAACAAGTGATTCATATAATTTTTCCCCATGACGAGTGCCAATAATTTTAATCTCATTTTTAGCATTATATAATTCTTTTAATGCTTGAGCAAGATCTTGAATTGTAGAAGCTGGTGCTTTCTGAACAAAACGATCTCCCTGATTACCATGTTCAAAGGCATATAAAACCAGGTCCACTGCATCTTCTAAAGTCATCATGAATCGGGTCATATTTGGATCGGTAATTGTAATAAATTTTCCTTGTTTAATTTGAACAACAAATAGTGGAATAACAGAACCACGAGAAGCCATGACATTTCCGTAACGTGTTCCACAAAAAACAGTTCCGTCATCAGCAATTTCTCTCGCTTTGGCAACCATTACTAACTCCATCAATGCCTTACTCATTCCCATAGCATTGATCGGGTAAACAGATTTATCGGTACTGAGTATAATCACTTTTTTTACATTATTTGCAATAGCTGACTCCATAACATTATTAGAACCTAATATGTTAGTTTTCACTGCCTGAATGGGGAAAAATTCACAGGAAGGAACCTGTTTCAAGGCAGCAGCATGAAATACATAATCCACATTCTTCATTACAGCATCAACACTATCTCTGTCTCTAACATTACCAATATAGAACTTAATCTTTGGATTATTATACTTCATCCGCATATCGTCCTGTTTTTTTTCATCACGGCTATAGATACGGATCTCTTTGAGATCAGTATCTATAGATCTATCTAATACTGCATTCCCAAAAGATCCGGTTCCACCGGTAATTAATAATATTTTGTTTTTAAACATAGTTTTTACAGTCCTCTCGTTAAATAAGTTCTAATCCTTGATAAACTTCAAATCTAAATAAGCTAGACTAGGAATAATAAAGAAAAATATCATAAACATTTCCTGACCAACTATTACTTTTAACAACCCAGTAAGGACAAACAGAATTACAGATAATATGTAATAGAACTGTTGGACCTCTTTTATTCTCATCATATTTTTTTTTATTTCGTTAGCCAATATAAAAATGTAGAAACCAAATCCTATTAGTCCAAATTGAGACAAAAAATGAACCCAATATAGATGATAATTTCCACCAATTCCATTTCCAAAGAACACATCGTTATTGACAAAAACATCCCAATTATCTTTATATCTGCTCAGTCTTATTTCTAGTTCAGTTGCATGTGGATTATCTACATCAATTTCTTGAATTTCAAACATGTAACCAATATTATTTATGCGCAATTGAAAAACTTCATTACTTGTTAAATCTGCTAATCTATAAAAAATATTCGAGTAGAAACCCATAGAAGTAACCAATAATATTATTACTATAATATTTATCATGATAAAATATTTTTTTAGCAATCTGTAGCCAATGAAAGATATTGCTATTCCAAGCACCATTAAAAATACTGACACAGTAATGGATGTAGCAAGTACAGAAAAAAATAGTATTATATTCAACAGAAGAAATAATTTCTTTTGTTTATCTTTTGACTTCCTGTATTGTAACTGTATCAAAGGAAATAATAATACAATACCTGTTGCAAGGCCATATCCTCCAATACCTAACTTATCGTAAAAGTTAACAATGCTTTCTGATGTTGTACTATAATAAGTACGTGTAGCAAATGGGAAAGCTATATTTATAATAATTGTAATTAATGATGTTACAACAATTAATATTAAACATATTCTAACTATGTTTCTTTGCCCCACTACATCATCTGTAACTCTAAAATAATTAATTACAGTAATTGACAAAAAGATTGGGAAAATATTTTTTATAATCCAAATATTATTTATTTCATACAAATCTATGCTCATGAAAATAAAAAACATAATTAAGAAACTTAAAGAAAGTAAGTTGCTTTTTTTAAGAAAAACAGATGGCTTAAGGAATAATATTGAACTTAAAAAAATAGCTGATTGAAAATAATAACTAAATAGAAAAGGAATATTCTCAGAAACAATAGGAATAAAAATGCTAACCATTAGCATCGTTATTATAAATCTAAAATAATTAATTATTTTCATTATTTATTATGCATTTATATATATGAAGTAAATCATCAACTATTTTAGTTTTATTATGCCTCTTTAATGATCGTTCTCTCGCTTTTTTCCCGTATTCAATTGCCTGCTTTTCATTATTCATTATTTCCATTACAGCTCCGGCCATTGCCCAAGGATCGCCATCTTGAATAATAAGTCCTTCTTCTTTATCTTTTAGAAGTGATCCAACTCCTCCAGCTAAAGTTGTTATACAAGGCATTCCTAATATCATGGCTTCACATAAATTATTGGGGCTGTTTTCAATATGAGAAGGCATGACATAAAGATTTGCCTCTAGCATATTTTCTACGATGTCATTTGCAGATATATTCCCAAGTAATTTAAGACTTTGCCTCGGAAAATCATTACCAAGTTTTTTTCTAACAATCCTTACTATTAAATCATTTTCTTTAATTCCGGCAATGCACCACTTAAAATTAACACCAATTTGATGTAATAAACTAACCGCTTTGCAAATCGTTTCAAAACCTTTATAGAAACTATTTGAATTAGTTGTATATATAACAAATTTGCTATTTTCTTTTTTTTGCCATTTTACTTGATGAAATTCATTTCTTAATATTTCATCTACATGATAATATTTACTTTCAGGTGATAATATACGAGTTATTCTATAATCCCAATCAGTTCTTCCAATGATGTTTTCACATTTTAGTAAATTTTTTTGCTCGATTGATGCCATTTTTAATTGTTGATTATAGCCATTTCTGAAGCAATTCTTAAAAACTATTTTTTTTTTGATTCCAACATCAAGATATTTTTCGCCAATGCCAGAATAATACTTATGAGAGTAAACAGTTAGATTCCCCTGAATGGAAGTGACAACGGGAATATTTGTTCCCCCAATGATGCATCCAAAAGGATTCTCCGTACCGTGTATATGAATAATGTCAGGCTTAACTTCATTAATAATTCTAAGATATTCTTCTTTGAATTCTTCATTAAGAATTCTATTGTTAAATATTGCATAATTCTTTGCAAATTTATTTTTATATATCTGAATTGGATAATAAGTTGTTTTTTTATATCTGAAAAATTTTTGCTTATCAGTACCGCTATGATAAACTATATGTAAATCAACATTATTTTGTAATTCAGCATCAAGAGATTTTAACCAACCACCCGTCCCCTTGAGTTGATTATTAAAATACTCATCTGCATTTGCCATTGAATTTGAAAACCAAAGCACTTTCATTTTTTACCTATTTAATTGAATAATGCAATTATTACAATAACCCAAATTCATCAACAATCATTGCAGGCCAATTATCTATAAATTCAATATCTTCTCTTTTCGTTTCTCCACTCAGCACACATACAAAGTCAATGTTTGAATTATTCGCCAATACTTTATCTGTATACAACCTATCTCCAATAACAACAATTTCATCTTTAGAATAATGCATGATAATGTCTTC
>CAYWGU010000102.1:4658-9138 GCA_964457975.1 uncultured Spirochaetaceae bacterium
TTCTAAAAGTATTGAATTGGGTTTGCCAAACGACAATTCTGGCTTTCTATTTGTAGCGATATTAAACAATTCAATAAAAGATCCTATATCAGGAATGTTTCCTCTTTCTGTAGGACAAACCATATCTGTATGAGTTGCAATATATTTAACTGATTGATCATGTAACAGCAAACTTGCTTTCCTAATTTTTTCATAATTCAACTCAGTATCATACCCTAAAACAACAGTTGTTGCTTTTTCAAAATCTTCTCCCTCCATACAACTAAAACCATAATTATTCAGTTCTTTCTTTAAACTCTCTGTTCCAACACAATAAATGCTAACAATATCATTGTCCATTAAATAATTAATCATTGGTTTAACTGGATTTATTATTTGCCTCTTTTCAACTTTCTTAATCCCCATAATTTTTAATTTATTAACATAGTCTTCTTTTGATTTAGATGTATTATTTGTCATGTAAAATATATCGTATAGTGACTCATGGCTATTGATGAATTTAATTGCTGTAGGAATTGGAGTGTTTCCAAGATAAACAGTACCATCCAAATCCAAAACCAATGCTTTTTTCCTCTTTATATCAAATTTTGAAAATACGCTTTCCGCTTTAACTAAATCTTCAATATTATCAATTTCCATCCAACCTTTACCATTAATACTCATTGGACAAGCTTTAATTTTCTTAAAAAGAACATCTAAAGCAACTTCACTCCAAGAGTTTTGATCTCTTATCATCAAGTTATCAATAATTATTTTTAATTCACATATTGCTTCATACGAAAGTTTATAAATATCAATTGAAGTTCCATAAAAATCTTTTTCAGATATTTTTTTAGAGATTCCATAAATTGAGTTTTCTTTAACTAAAATCTTCATATTCTCTTCATAATAAACGTCTTTTTCACATGGGATAATATTCTCATTTTTATTTTTTATTAATGAAGATACTATTAAAAAATCGTAGACACAATCTCCATTACTAATAACTACTGATTCATTTTTCTTTAATGATAAACTGTCTAAACCCATTTTTAAAGAAAACATATTATTAGTTTTAGCATATATTTTGTTTTCTATTAAATTAATTTTTGAATATTTATTGTCTATCAAATTTATTATTTGCGTTGCCTTATACCCAATTAATATAGAGATGTCCTCTTGTTCTATTCCAGCTGAAAGGAATGCTTTTATCTGCCATTCTATAATCGGTGTACCACATACTTTAACTAAACATTTTGGCTTTTTATTTGTTATTGGTTTTAGTCTACTACCAATCCCTGCAGCTAAAATTATAATTTTCATCAATTCTCCTATTCTAAATGTTGTGTTTATTCAATATCAATCAATATTAAATTTTACTTCTATGCAGTGATGACCTCCTCTTAGTTCAATTGGTGGGAGAGTCATGTAATCTCCAAAAAGTTTAGAAAGAACAAAATCATAATCTTTGGGCACATTAAATTTAATATCTCCAAATTCTAGCTCAGTTAGGGGGAAATATTTATCAATTGGCATAGTCTCTTTTTTGTATCCATAATGGCTACCAAAACTAACAAGATAAGTGGGTTTAGTTTTATTAGATATACTCATGATCTTTTCTTGAATTTTAGCTAAAATTTTAATTGAAAATGGTTTGAAAATTATATGTAATAACTTGTATCTTAATTTAGAAGCATTCGGTAAATTTATTCCTCTTTTCAATAAAATTACAGTTCCTAAGTATTTTATACATTTCGCCTGTATTTTCACTTTTAATTCATTAGTATCACCAACATAATCAAGAGGAAATATATCAATATAAATACCCTTATTTGTTTGTAAATTCTTAATAGCGTTTTCATCAAAAAAGGTATTCTTTTTTTTCAATTTTGCAAAAGGCAGCCAATATTTTGAATCAGTAACATGACAATGAAGATAAAATTTTTGATTTAACTCGTTATTGCAACATTTTATAAATTTTTTGTAATCATCTCTTAACATCCCAAGGTCTAAGTCATCATCCCAAGGAATGAAACCTTTATGCCTAACAGCACCCAGTAAACTACCTCCTACTAAGAAGTACTGCAAATTAAACTTATCACATATACGTATAAATTCTTTAGCAATTTCTAATTGAATTGATTGTATTTTTTTTAACTGACTAATCATTTCACCTCATTTTTTAGCACATTCATATAAAACGCTAACACGAAAATAATATTTTTAATCCAAAACCGACACCGACTCTTTAATGATAAATTAACAAAGGATTTAAATTTATGAATAATTTTATTATCAATTTTAGCATCATTTTCTAAATATGTAAATTCATTTTCAATATCAATTTTTTGTTTTATATATGGGTTATTTTTAATCATTACACAATGTTCTCCTGAACCATCGTGACCATGATTGCGCACTTTAGACCTTACAGGAAACACGCAATATTTGTTTTCATTCAATAAAGTTATTGTTATTGCACCATCACCATATTTTACTTGCTTTTTCCTTAAGGCATAAATATAAGTAGATATCTTTGATAAGCCATAGTACTTAATCATTGTTACAATAAAATTTTTTTTAGCCAAAACTCTAGAGATACATTCAGTTGAATATGTAGCATAAATTTCCCTATTTTTCCATGTGCCATATCCCCATGCACTAAATGCTTTATTGATATATATATTATTTTTGTAATTTTTATAAATCTCAATGGGGTAATTATACCCACACACAGCCAACACTTTATCATCATCTTCAAACTTGTCCAAACCTTTATTAATATAATCCAAAAAATTAGGAGAAAACTCATTATCATCTTCTGAAAAAATAATTCTATCATACTTATTCAGAACTTCTTTGTTTCCTTCAAAATAGTTCTTAACTGCTCCAAAATTCTCCTTTCTTTCTATAATATTAACACTTTTAAAACCTTGAATTGTTTCAACATATATGTTTATTTTATTATATCCATCCCAATGAGACTCTTTTAAAGGATAATCTAGCGCAATGAACAGATCAGTTTTATCGGCATGTGTACAACGTGCTAAGGATTCCACACAGTGTTTAAAAAGTACATCTCTATTCAATGTAGGAATAAATACCGGGGCAAACTGTGAAATTTGCATTATATGTGTCCTTTACATTTGTTAAAAAAATTCAGTAAATACGAATTTATTTTTGTTCTTTCTCTAATGTCAAATCCTATCAGATAAGACATTAACAATGTCCAGGATATTGTTATTACAGAGGTAATAATCAGTCTAAACATACTTGGTTCGAAAAGATTTACAATCCAGAAAAAAGGTAAAATCGAAGCTGTCACTAGCGTTATCCTAAAGTAAGATACTTTTAACAAATACATAATATTAAAGTTAATAATCTTTTTCATTAAAATAAGACTTACGAAAAGATTGAGGATTGAAGATGTGATGTAAACCACTTGTATATAGAAAGGTGGAAATCCCATTTTAAACAATAAATAAGCTATAGGTAAACTAAGTAACATAATTGTGCTCAAAATTATTTGAAACCATTTAATTTTACCGGTGGCCTGAATTGCTGCAGGTGTCCCGGAACTTAAACTCTCAATCAATCCATTAATAATCATTAACCGACTAAATGCAATTGTATATTCGGGAATATCCCCTAACCATAGCTTTAATAAAAATTCAGTCTCTAACAATATTGGCAATGAAGGTATCAACATTAACAAAAAAGTGTACTTACTGATATAAGCAACTAACATTAAGGTACGGTCGTGGTTCCCACTACTATGACTTTTAACAATTTGCGGGATAGCGGCTTGCCCTAAATTGCGTGAAAACATCATTACAAAGGTATTCAATCTATTGGCAATTCCGAAAGCAGCATTAAGCAAAGTTCCGAAGAATGCATTTATAACAAGTTGAGAGCCGGTTGCTTTTCCCACACTGGCAGCAGCACCAATCATTGTCCACCCGGAAAATGCGATCATTTCTTTATACTTTTCTTTATCTTTTTGCAGGTTCCACGTAACAAGTTTTGAATAAACTCTTTTACAATAAAAGATAAACAATGAAGAAGGTACTAAAGCTAATATTGTCATCATCACAGCATAAATTCTTAATTTATTCCCTAAGAAAAATCCAAGTGAAATAACAAAAGCCAACCTCAAGATAGATCTTATTATTTCAATTGAAGCTCGAGCCCTAAAATTCTCCCTAGCTGTAATCAGACCCTGAAAAGGAATGCTAATTATATTAATTACAGTTGCTAGAACAGATAATCGAAAAACAAAAATCGCATCATATAATTTACCAGGATCGATATTCAATTTATTATTAATGTACCAAATCCCTAAAGTTTCTGCAAGAATTAAGACAACAAATATCATTGCTAGATGGATGATTAAGCTGATATTAAAAACCTTATTTACTCCCCGATCATCATCTCGTCCTATCTCATATGCAATGAAACGATAGGTAGTTGTAATCATTACCGTATTCAGGAAATTCATCAT
>CAYWGU010000103.1:0-9136 GCA_964457975.1 uncultured Spirochaetaceae bacterium
GGAATACCTAGCGACTTCATTGTATAAATCATCTGATAAGATTCATACTGTCTGAAGGAATAGTATCTATATCCATTTGAGGCAACAAAGGAAGGATTCAACAATCCAATCTTATCATAATGGATCAATGTATCACGAGTGGTATTGCAGAGGTGTGCAAATTCACTTATAGAAAAATAACCAACCATTTTAACCCTCCTTGACTATGGTGTTACACCATAGTTTATATTACTACATGAAATAAAAAAACACAAACTGAAAAAATTCTACCGGAGAATATTTAATGTCCAATTCATTAACAATAAAACTAACATCAAAGGATCTATTTAAGAAAACAAGCTTTTCCATAGGACTTCTTATATTCACATCCCTCTACACCATTGTAGATAGTCTATTTATATCAAACTATGTCAATACAAATGCACTTGCTGCATTAAATCTAGCCTTTCCTTTAATAATAATAACCAGCGCATTTGCTTTTATGTTTTCAACAGGAGGCTGCGCCTGGGTATCAATTAAACTTGGAGAGAGAAGAAAAGAACAAGCATCTAAGGATTTCTCACTCATAGTTGTCTTCTCTTTTGCTGTGGCAGTGGTACTTGTGGCAATCATAGAACTCTTTCTTAATCCAATTGTTCATTTTCTTGGAGCAACTGAGGAAACATTTACCTACACCAAGCAATACTTAAGGATTGTCATTCTGATGAGTCCTCTCTTTGTATTGCAGATAATCTATCAGGGTTTCTTATTTGTTGATAACAAAGGTAAGCTTGCTTTTAGATTGGTTATTATAAGTGGAGTTGTGAATGTAATATTTGACTACCTCTTTATAAAAGTTCTCGGTATGGGAATTACAGGAGCTGCCTGGGGTACTGCCTTGGGATATCTTGTTTGGGGTATTTATGGAACCTACTATTTCTTCACAAATATAGATGGCATACACTTTACTACTCCATCAAAGAATAAAAGTGTTATCATTAAAACCATTAGCAATGGTATGAGTGAGATGGTAACAAACCTATCAAGTTCAATCACCACCTATTACTTCAACTATTTATCATTGAAGTACTTAGGAACTGATGGAGTTGCAGCTATTTCCATAATACTTTACTGTCAATTCTTGTTCTCCTCCATATTCTTTGGACTATCCATTGGAAGTGCTCCTCTTATTGGTTATGCATGGGGAGCTAAAAAATATGAATATACAGAGAAGTTAATCAAACTTTGTTTTAGGTTGGTATTTATATTCTCAATTATAATGTTTGTCATATCTTTCTTTGGATCAAACCTTGTAACAGGTTTATTCTGCAGACCAGATAATTCTGTATATGATATTGCTTCTCGTGGACTAAGATTATTCTCATTTAGTTTCTTGATATGTGGAATATCTATAATAACATCAACAATATTTACATCAATTGGAGATGGAAAAAGATCTGCTACAATATCATTTCTAAGAGTCTTTATATTTACGCTACTCTTTCTAACCATTCTACCCACAATAATTGGCACTGATGGAATATGGCTTGCAATACCAGTTGCAGAATTTATTATGATATTCATAGATGCCATTTATCTTTCTAACTTAAATAAAAAGCTCAAGGAATTAGAAAATAAATATCCAAGTACAGTAACTGTTGTAGAATAAAACATTGCTTTTTCGCCTTATCTATACAAGGTAACCAGTAGGCTCTTAATCAACAATAAGTATTCTACTTAGAAAAATCTTATGTTGCTAAAATTCCAAGTTGCATCAAAGCCATCACCATCAAAACAGTAAAAGAAAAAGTTTTTCTTTTACTGTTTCTCATTACCTTCCTGCATTCTCAATTGATGATGCCTTCAACACTCATCATATCCCCCTTCCTTAAATTCAATTTAATTCTTTACAAGAGTTTCAATCATCTCTTCCATTAGGATCAATTAAGTAGGATAATTGTTCCACCTTGATAATACCCAAAAATTAAAATTCAATTTACAGATAAGACAAATGTACCAATATAAAATAGTACTTATTATGTAGTATTGCATAAGCTATTTTTTAGTTAAACCTTTATTGATAATAGATTTAACCTATATTATTTATTTTTCTGATATGAATTTTCTAGATCCTTAATGATTTACTATTTTTAACTGTTGACATAAGCAACATTAAGCAATATAATACTTATAGAAATAAAGGTAAATTATTAATTTTACAAGGAATATAAAATTATGAATAAAAAAATTATAGCAATATTATTAATAGCATCATTAGCTATTGCAGAAATATTCGCTTCTTATAATTCACCAACGGTAATTCTTGAAGCAGCTCAAGACCAAATAGACTATACATTTAGAGTACAGAAACTTAATGCAGCTATGAATGGTTATGCTAATTTAGGTGTAGGCCATGTAGAACAAGTTACACTTAGTGAAACAGCAGCAAAAACCAATGCTTTTACTATTTCAACGATCAAAAACGGTAACATGCCTATTGATATTAGATTTAGAGCAGTAGTAGCAACTGGCGAATTTATAAATAAAGAAGATGCGTCCGTCATATCAGGATGGTATCCTGTACTTGAAGATTTTTCAGCTTCAGCTACAATTGAAAATTATATAAGAGGAAACGAAACAGTTATTTTTATAGCTGGAAACAATGGTGATTTCAGAGCAGCTTCTACTGGTACTTACGAAACAATCTTCACACGTGGTAGACATCTATACGGTACCGAGATAGCTCGTTTTAAACTACAATACAAAGCTGATGATAATCTTGCAGCTGGTACCTATCGAAGTACGACAACAATAACAATCAGTACGTTTTAATCGTAGAAAGTTTTAAATAAATATTAGAATACAATCAAATAAGAACTATTACTAAAGTCTAAAAGGTTTATAGGTAACGGTTCTTTTTATATTCTTAGACAGGTTTAATACTCATATACATACGCACAAAAAACCTTTTAATCGGTTAAAACCGAAATTCAAATTAGGTAATATTACCTAATAAATTATGCTACAAGCTATAAAACTTAACAAAATACAAGTAATAGATTATGAAGAAAAAGAAAATATATAATTATAACAACAGGATATGTACCTTGTTACAATTATTAAATATAATTTTTTTTTACTTAAACCTTTAATGATTAATAATTTAACAACTCCAGTTAGATATTAGAAGAAACTATTTTGCTATTATTGCAATTTGTCTGTTAAACTTTTGACATAACTAGCATTTTATGATATATTGATATGTGTTAAAGATAAACAAAATTTAAAGCAAAAGACAGGACTAAATATGAAAAAAAAACTTTTAACATCATTAATAGTTGCATCAATAACAATAACAGGAATATTTGCTACTTATACATCACCAAGTGTAATATTAGACGCAGTTCAGACTGAACTCCCATTTGTATTTATAATGCAGTACAATAACGTAGGTGATAATTCTTCGCAGACAGTATCAAATTTGCTACTTGATTCAACTGGTGGAACAACTGGCGTTTTTACCATTGAAACAAAAGAAAAGGCTAATTCAGGTAGACGTTATATATTTACAACAAAAGTAACAACTGGTGAATTTTTAGATCAAGATTCTAACGGAATTGGCTGGTATCCTTTAATCATAGAAAAATCCGACGACATCCCATTACTTGCTCAAGAATCAGCTTCTTTCGAATTTTTAATTGAAGGTTCTTTTAATACAGTTTCTGAAGGTTCTTTTGTAAAAAACTTCAAACCAGGTAAACATGATCCTGGTTCAGAAATAGCTCGCTTTGAATTACAATACAAAGGTGATTATACAATTAGAGCTGGTTCTTATAGAAGTACAACAACACTAGAAATTATTGGAGAGGAATTATAATACCAACGTATTAATATAGCACAATTAAATAAGGACTATTACTAGAGCTTATGTAGCTTGTAGATAATAGTTCTTTTTTTATGCTTTCATAAGTTTAAAAATACAATATCAAAACCCAAAAGGGCCTTTATATTTTACCTTTTGTGAATATTATTTATCTTTATTAACTTCAAGTCATATCTAACCAATAAGAATAGATTCAGAAAGAAACAACTAAATTATTGTATCCATGCTCCACAACCTTTACGGTGATAGCTATTAAAATCATAGCAATCCTTTTTAATCAATATTGAAATTGTACTTTTTAAAGCTCAAACAGAAGAATAAAAAGGAAAATAAAAAGAACTACCTAAATTTTAAAAACCTATCCATTGTTTATTCTGTAATATTGATAAAAAAGCTTACCAGAACTTACCCTTTAAATCCATATAAAACTAGCCTTAAATCAACTTATTCTATATTGAAAGATTGTCATGGATTTTGTATTTAGCAAATTCCTTTTTTAAGATGAAATCTAATTCCCCCATCACACTTCAACTAAATTACAGAATACCTTTATTGAAACTTCCAAGAGTAAAGATACTACCAAATAGAGGATCCACTACTTAATAAAGAATCTTTTCTAAATAACATTTATCATCAATCTGATATTTTTTCACACCAGAGATATTCATGAGGCATCATTATAAAACCCCATCCAGGGACAATCTCACGTCCTGTAAACAGATCTTTATAGGTTCCAATAAGATAATTGGTTCTCACCGCTTCTTCATTGTCACTGAAAGATGCGAAGCAGAGGAGCTCTTTATCCAAAGAGGTTCGTCTAATTAAAAAAGTTTTATCATTGCTGGTATTCCAGGTTGTAACATAGCTACCATTATCAAAGCAGGGAGAGTTGGACCTTGCTTTTACAAGTTTCTCAATACCATCATATATTCTCTCTTGATAAGTTCCTTCAACCTTAATTTTTTTTGCATTTTCCCAATCAAATTTAGATCTATGCAAATTTCTGCTATCATCCTTTCTATCTGGATCACTCAGGTATGAATAATCATTTAACTGCGCAATCTCATCACCACTTGATAGTAAAGGAAAGCCTTCAATTGAAAACATTGTAGCATGCAACAATAAATCACGTTGAATTGCACCATCCATCTTCAATTTATCATTCTGATTTACAGCTTCTTCAATACCACAAAAAGATGCAGCTGTTCCACAACTTCTTGCATCTTCTGTTCTTGGATCATAGTTATAAAGGCTTCCTCTGGAATATGATCCAGGAAAGGTTCCTTCAAAGAACCTATAAACAAATTTCTTATGACCCAATGGGTCAATTCCTAATTGCCTTTCAACTTCATCGTCCAAAGCCCAACCAATATCATCATGGCATCTTAGGTAATTTACAAAATGACAATGAGAGGGAAGAGAAAGAATTGAGTTTACCTGAGAAGAAAGCAATCTGGTATCCTGACTTGCAAGTGAATCCCAGAAATTAGCCATTGTTGCTGCATTATATAATAGATGACATTCAGGATGCTCAGGTGTTCCAAAATAGGCTTTAAGCTCCTTTGGAGCCATAACAACCTCTCCCTTTAACACAACAGAAGGACATACAATTTCCATCGCAATTCTTATCATTCTTACAATGGTGTGAACTTGTGGAAGATTTCTACTATTTGTTCCCAATTGCTTCCATATATATGGAACAGCATCAAGCCTAAATATTTCCACACCTAGATTTGCTAAAGATAACATGCTGTCAACTATATCGATTAAAACATCATGCTTTGAATAGTTTAAATCCCATTGAAAAGGATAGAAAGATGTTAATATCCACTTACCTGTTTCTTTATTAAATGTAAAGTTACCAGGAGCAGATGTGGGAAACACCTGTGGTGTTATTGAATCATATTCATCAGGAAATTTTCTATCATCATAAAAGAAGTATCTATCTTGATAATCTTTATCTCCTTCTTTAGCCTTCATAGCCCAAGAGTGAGTATCAGAAGAATGATTCATTACGAAGTCCATGCACAAGCTCATACCACGATTGCGCATTGCTTTGGTCAAATTCAATAAATCTTCATTGCTACCAAATTTAGAATCAATGACCATAAAGCTATCAACAGCATAACCACCATCATTATTAGGATGTGGCATCTTCAATAATGGCATTAAATGTAAATAGGTAATACCTAGATCAGAAAGATAATCCAGTTTGGACTCAAGTGCTTTAAGAGAACCTCCAAACAATTCGGTGTACATGGTCATCCCAAGCATCTTGTTTGATAAATACCAATTAGGATCCTTCAATCTTTTATTATCTAAAGATTTTAAGTCCCTATCTCTTTGAGAATACCTATTTCTTAAAGCATCTTTATAATTATTGAATCTATCAGTATTACCGTATAAAGAATAATACAAATTATTTAGCTCTTCTTCATATTTACTAAATCTTTCGTTAAATACCATTTTCAATTCCACCTTGATATATAAGGATTATAAATTAAATATACTATGTAAACCGGTTAAACGCAATATTGAAATTAAGGGTTATTAGTTAATAAATTATGAACTGCACTATAAAACTTATCAAAATATAATTTAAAAATCAAAATTCCAAAAAAAAATTTTTATTTTTACACTAATTTTCAATAAATAAGGCAGTTTTAGCTATGTTATGCAAGTTGTTACAAAGTATTACTTAACCCAATAAAATCGTTAATTACTTATTTATAAACAAATTAACTAGTTTAATTTAATATTATTAAATTATATTAGATAATTATTATGTTATTTTTATTTAACTCTTGACACAACCTACATTGTAGAGTATATTATAAACATATTAAAGAAAGACACAGATTAAAAACAAGGAAGGACAAAATCATGAACAAGAAAATTTTAACAACACTATTAATTGCATCAATAGCAATAACAGGTTTATTCGCAGGTACTTACGGAAATGGAAACAGTGCTATTCTAGAAGCATCTCAGACTGATATTGATTACACATTTGTAATGGAATATAATGAATCAGGTTCATTTGCTGACACTCAGACAGTATCAGGTTTAAAGCTTGATGCAACTGGTGGAACAACTGATGTTTTTGATGTTCAAACTAGCAATGATGGTAACTTACCAACTTCTACTACATTTACAACAACAATTTCAACTGGTGAATTTGTAGGAAGAGCTGATGCATCTATCAAAACAGGTTGGTATCCAACAATTACAACTAGCGACTCAGTTGTTTTAAGAGCAACTGGTAGCATAGAAGGCTTTGATTACACAGCAGAAACTGTTGCCTATACAGCTACAACTTCAGGTGATTTTTCAGCACCTTCTGTTGGCAAATATGTAGTAACATTCCTTCCAGGAACCCATAATGTTGGTTCTGAGATATCTAGCTTTGTACTAAACTACAAAGGTGATGTTAACGTAGCAGCTGGTCAATATACAAGTACATCTGTAATAACAATCACCACATAAACAACAGTAATATTAAATATATTACTATGGTATTACAACAAAACAAGAACTATTACTAAAGCTAAAATATGGCTTCTAAGTAATGGTTCTTTTTTATGTGTTTTCAAATATCTAATTTCAAAAGATCACAACAAACAATAACTTTATATTTCTACTTTGCACCAAAGTTTTAAGCCCTAAGAAATATTTTAAAAGTCAGTCTACTGATACCACGTTTTCCCATTGCATCTATTAAATTCCAAAAATCTTCATTGCTACAAAAACATAGAATCAGCAGCACCAAAGCTACCAACAGCATACACACCATCATTAATAGAATTAGGCATTATAATGATAGCATTAAATAAAAATAGGTAATATCTAATCCAGAAAAGAAATCTAAAGGTGACTAAATAGCTTTATTAAGACCTCCACACAATTCGGAGCAATTGGAAAACAACTTTAGCCTTATACCTATTTTACCTTGATATTACACAAGTAACTCTTTTGTGTTAAATACACACTTATAATAGAATTAACTACTATATCTCCATAATATAATTAGAAAGTAATAATGTTTTAATAATTATTTATTTAACTGTTGACACAACCTACATTATGTGTTATATTTTTATTGTTAAAGGAAGACAAAAAATTTAAAAACAAAGGAAAAAACAATTATGAACAAAAAAATTTTATCTACATTATTAATCGCATCAATAGCAATATCAGGTTTATTTGCTAATCCTTACTCAGTTCCAGAACCTAATAAAACTGCAATTCTTAATGCAAGTGCAACACAGGCCAATTATGCATTTACAATTCAATATGGCACAGAGATTGCTTCTAATACTTCTGCTACAGCAACAGAGGCTATATTATTAGATACTTTTGACGTACAAACCACTTTAGAGTCTTTTTCTATAAGAACAGCAAGTGTTGCTAACGAAAGCACGGCTATTTCAATTACAGCTGTAGTTACAACAGGTGCATTTACCAATGCTACTACAGGAGCTTCAAGTTCTTTCCCTTTTATTAGAAATACTTCTACTGATAGAATAATAAAAGCTCGTCCTGTAACAGAATCTCATTCCTATTCTGCTGAAGTTGTAGCCGCTCCTGGTAAGTACTTAGCTCCTTCTGTTGGAACTTATACTAGAACCTTAGCACCTGGCTCACATGAAGCAGGTACAGTAATAGCTTCTTTTAAGTTACGACTAAGAGGTAATGATACAATTGGAGCTGGTATTTATGTAAGTACAACTACTGTAAATGTTACTGCTGATGAAGCATAGACAAATATAAAAAAGTATTTTAATGAAATAAACAAGAACTATTACTAAAGCTAAAATAGCTTATAGGTAATAGTTCTTGTTATATGCTTGTAGCTGCTTTAATAATACCAAATCAAAAAATATAATATAACAACTGAAATGATGAAAATTACAAAACCAGACACTCATTAAATTAAAAAAACAATATAATAAAATCTCCAAATTCAATCAAACTATTTATAGCAGCCGTTTAAAGAGACTGTTAAATTATTTGGCAACAACTTACGTCTTCAAGCAATCATTCTCTCTAGGCCTCTCTGTATTCGCCCTGCCAGCTAATAGGAGCCTATGCATCTTTTAAAAGTTATCTTTAGATCTTTATTAAAACTAGCACACATATTTTTAAAAAGAAAAAATCAAAGAATGTTAATTCTAAATGGAATATATCGAATGCTTAGTTTTAATATTGATTAAAAACTACAGCATGAGTCACACTGTAAACTCCTAATAGAGTTGTTTTAAAGCAGCAGACTCT
>CAYWGU010000104.1:0-6943 GCA_964457975.1 uncultured Spirochaetaceae bacterium
TCCTTCCTACTTTATGCTCCACCAGCTCTTTGTGCATCAACCGGCCTTGATGCTTTAGATCATGCACTAGAGACTCTTTGGAATAAAAACAGAAATGAAGAAACTGTAAAAGCTGCTCAAGAAGCTGCAATTGAAGTATTGATGGCACTTGAGAAAGTTTATGACAGTGCCATTAAGATCAAGGAAACAAAGAAAACAACAGAACAAGATTTGAATCTTAGGCGAATGATGCTTGTTGCATCTTGTAAAGCAGGAATTGTATTCTCCATAACAGGAACTGCAGCAGGTCACTCATTAAGTTTTGTCTTATCTGAAAACTGGCATGTACCACATGGAACAGCTTGTGCTTTCACTCTTCAAGGTGTTTTTGCTCTTGCAATAACTGATGAAGATGTTAAAGAAACTCTTGTTCCAATTGCAAAACATTTCTTTCCTGAAATCAAGGATAATGAAGGTTTGATTGATGCATTGTCTCATAAGATAAAGGTATTGATGAAGAAAATGATGCAACCTGAGAACTTTAAAGCAATCGGAGTCGACTTCAAAAAAGAAGATATAGATAAAGAATTCAGTAGATCTTTTGATGATCCAAAGATGTGGAATCAAGTACCAAAAGCTACAAAGGAAAATATATATCCAATTTTGGAGGCCCTGTGTTAACAACCATTCTCCTTTGTGGTTTGGTAGTCTTAATAACCCATACTCTCGAAGCCATTACAGGCTTCGGGTGTACGGCTTTAGCTATGCCATTTGTGACGGCTCTTCTAGGTATTCAAATGGGGGTAAAATCTCTTACTGTAATTGCCTGGTTGTTAGCAGTTTATGTGGTAATAAAGAATTATAAGGATATTAATTTTAAACAATTCTTTATTATTTGTTCAGGAATGTTGCTTGGTTTACCTGTTGGTATGTATATTTTTAGAACTTTTAATAATGAAAATCTAAAAATCTTTTTAGCTATATTTATATGTTTAATTTCTACCTATCAACTTGTAATGATGTTTATTAACAAAGAAGATCAAAAGGATGAAGTAAAACCTTCTAATCCTGTTAAGAAAGTATTATACTTTATTCTTCTATTTTTTGGAGGTATTGTACATGGAATATTTTCATCGGGTGGACCTATTGTAGTTCTTTATGCAAAAAGTCATTTAACAGATAAAAAATCTTTTAGAGCAACTTTATGTCTTCTCTGGGCAACTCTTAATACTATTATTATTGCAACTTATTTCATTGAAGGATCTTTTGATGTAGAAACAGCAATAGTAACAGCCGAATTAATTCCATTTTTACTGGCAGGAATATTCTTTGGAAATATTCTCCATGAAAAAGTCAATGAAAGAGTATTTTCATTCCTTGTATTTTCAATGCTTTTAATTACTGGATTATTTATGCTTTTTTTTAGGTAAAACAAAATGTCAGATAATACAATTTTTAACGAAATAAAAAAACTAAACACCAATCAAAATATCAAAAGTATCTTCGATTGTTCGTTTAATTTGTATGGACGAGTATTAGATGGTACTCCATACACAAATCTTTGTAATTTATTACAATCATCGACCGTTATAACTGAAAACAATGTATATGTTGCAAGCGAGAGTAAAATATTTGATCAAGAAGCTCATGATGCTGCCAAAAACTTTTTTGGAGGTATGGATATACAAATTGGTTATTGTAACGGAATGAACCAAACCTTAAATGGTATGGAATACCATAAAAGTCCTGAGGTTATTATTGCAGGAACTGATATTCTTTTGTTTCTTGCAAAGCCTTCGGATTTAAAAGATTTTTCAACTTTAGAATCTTCTTGTGCAAAGGTGTTTTTTGCTCCTAAAGGAAGTGCCTTTTCTTTGAATCCAGAAATCCTTCACCTCTCACCTAGCTGTACTCATCAATCAGGTTTTAAATCTGTTATAATCCTTCCAAAAGGTACAAACCTTGATTTGGAAGAAAACGTAGAAGATGGTGAAAAAGAATCAATTATCTTGTTTAAAAAGAATAAATGGATGATTGCTCATAAAGATAGAAAACCTCTTGTATCCCAAGGTGTTAAAATCGGAATAAAAGGTATTAATTCAAGATTAATTCCAATTAATGACTAGGAGAAAATTATGAACGTAGTATATTGCCCTGTTGGAGTTCCAACTTTTGATTTAAAAGTTGCACAAACTCAATTTGATGAATCGATAAAATTACTAAGAAGCTTGGATAAAGATGTTGTGGTACCAGAGAAACCATTGCTTTCAATTGAAGATTTAAATACCTATCTTGATGGTGTTGATCCTCTTCTTATTGTGTTTCAGAATCTAACATTTGCGAATTCACAGTACTGCACCCAGGTAATGATGAAAACTAAATGCCCTGTTCTACTTTGGACACTTAAAGAACCTGTAATTGATGGAACAAGACTACGTCTTAATTCATTAACAGGAGCTTTTAGTGCAGGAAATGTAATGACTCATTTAGGAAGAGAAAACTTTGAATATATCTTTGGAGCTCCTGATGATGAAAGAGTAAAGAATAAAGTTTCATCTAGCATATTTGCAGCCAAATTAATTGAAGATTTAAGGCATACCACCATTGCAGCTGTTGGATCTACTCCTCAAGGATTTGGCTTTGGTAGAGCTCTTGATGCTGAAATTGCTAAGAACTTTGGAGCAACTCTTATAAGTGTTGAAACTAGAGAGTTAATGAATCGAGCAACTTCTTACGCTGATGGTGATGTTGAAGTAGAAAAGAATCTAAAAGATATAAAATGCTCATGCTTAAAATCAGAAACAATACAAGAAAAGAATCTCATAAACCATTCAAAGCTTCTTAAAGCTTATGTAAGCTACATAAAGGAAAACAATGTTAAGATCTTAGCATCTCGTTGTTGGCCTGATTTCTTTACAGAATTCAAAACTCCAGTATGTGCTGTTTTATCACTATTGAATGATATGGATGTAGCAAGTGCAGGTGAATCAGATTTATATGGTGCTCTTTCAATGTACATAGGAAAAAGCTTCTCAGGACAACCTACCTTCTTTGGTGATCCCGTTTCAATGAATGAAGAGGAAAATACAATTACCTTCTGGCATTGTGGAATGGCAGCTCCCTCTCTTGCAAAGGAACCGACCCTTGGATTGCATCCAAACAGAAAGATGGGACCAGTAATGGACTTTGGACTAAAACCTAGTAAGAAAGCAACAATTTTTAGAGTTGGACGAGAGAGTGATTCAACTTTAAGATTATATGTTGCAAAAGGTGAAATCCTAGACAAACCTAAGCAGTTTACAGGAACATCAGTTGTTGTTAAAACAAACTCCAATGCAGCAGAGGTTGTTGATAAAACTGTAAGAGATGGTTGGGAACCACATTATGTAGTAGCTTATGGTGATATTATTGATACCATTAAAGCTTATGGTAATTTCATGAATATTGATGTAATAGAATACTAAGTTGTTTGTAAAATATAATGGAGCCTTCAAGAATAATAAAAATCTTGAAGGCTTTTTATATAATATTTCATTGAAAAATGTACTCAATGGTAATACTATTTATTTAAGGACAAATAAATTGAATAAATATATTGAATGGGGAATTGCATTTCTAATTTTTAGGTTAATATTAAACCATTTTTTAGAACCTATGAGTGTAAAATCTGTGGTGATAATACTACTTCACGCCCTGCTTTGGCCAATATTTTTACCTAAATTCATCTGGGATTATGTAATAAGTCCTAAAATAAATAAAAATAAATAGAATTATTTACTCAATTCTTCAAAAATACCATCAATGATGCTTATACCTTTATCTATTTCATCCTTTGTTATAATAAGCGGTGGTACAAAACGAAGTACGTCTGCTCCAGCTCCTATGATTAGCAAATTCTTTTCAAAGCATTTTTTTACTACAATGGATGGTGCTACACTTAATTGCATTCCAAGCATCAAACCCTTACCTCTTACATCCACTACAAGCATTGGGTATTTATTCTTCAATTGAGAAAGCTTTTTATAAAGATGCTCTCCAACTTCTTTTACATTGAGTAAAAAATCTTCATCCAATCTATCAAGTATGTAAGAGGAAGCTGCCATTGCAACCAGATTTCCACCAAATGTTGAGGCATGATCACCCTTTAATAAAACTGAATTAGCCTTACCGGTTGTAAGCATTGCACCACAGGGCATTCCTCCAGCTAAGGCTTTTGCAAGAGTTACTACATCAGGAATAACACCATAGCTTTGATAAAGAAGAGGTGTTCCACAACGTCCCATTCCACATTGAACCTCATCAAAGATGAGAATTAAATCATGTTTATCACATAGCTCTCTGAGAGCGACTAAAAACTCTTTCTTTGCAGGAATTATTCCACCTTCACCTTGAAGTGGTTCAACAATAATTGCACAAGTTTCATCATTAATTAATGCAATAACAGACTCAATGTTATTGAACGCAGCAAAGGATACATTGCTTAAAAGTGGAAAAAAGTTCTTTTGATATTTCTCTTGTCCTGTTGTAGATAAGGAGCCAAAGGTTCTTCCATGAAATGAATCCTTCATGCTAATTACATGTGTTCTTTCACCAGAATATTTTCCATATTTTCTTGCAAGTTTCAAAGCAGATTCATTTGCCTCTGCTCCACTGTTGCAGAAGAAGGCCTGATCCATTTCACTTATATTGCAGAGTTTCTTTGCAACATCTAACTCACCCTGGTTATAATATATATTTGAGCAATGAACCATTCCCTTTTTAAGGACATCTTCTATAGCCTTTATATAACCCTCATCACCATAACCTAAAATGTTAACAGCAATACCTGCAGTAAAATCTAAATACTCATTACCATCAACATCACAAACCATAACGCCCTTTCCACCATCAAGGATGATTGGAATTTGACTATATGTTTGAGCTAAATACTTATCGTTATCTTCTATTATTTTATTTTGTTTCATTTTTTAATCCTCTAAATCGTCTGTAAACATCGTGCCAATTCCTTTTTGAGTATAAATTTCAAGAAGGATTGAATGAGGAATTTGTCCATTAAGTATGTGAACACGTTTAACACCATTTTTTAGGGCATCAAGGCAACAGGTTACTTTAGGAATCATTCCACCAATAATTATTTTGTTTTTAATTAATTCATTTGCGTCTTTTGAGTTTAATTTTGCAATTTTACTTGTTGGATCATTTTGATCTTTTAAAACTCCTTCAATATCAGATAAGAAAACAAGCTTCTGGCATTTAAGTGCTCCAGCAATAGCTGATGCAGCATAATCTGCATTGATATTGTAGGTCTTTTTATCCAATCCATATGCAATTGGAGATATTACTGGTACATAATCTTTTTCAAGTAGATCCTCAATCAAAGTTGTATCAACTTTAACAATTTCACCTACATAACCAAAATCACGTCCCAAAGCATCTTCTTTCTTTTTAGCAAGGAGGGTTTGAGCATCTTTTCCTTCTATGGATACAGCTCTAATTCCCTCACCTTCAAGATCAAGTACAAGTTTTTTTCCAATGGATCCAACCAATACCATCTCAGCAATCTCTACTGTTTCTTCATCACTAACTCTGAGTCCATCAATGAAGGTGCTCTTCTTTCCAATTTTTTTAAGCATAGCTGAAATTTCTCTTCCGCCACCATGAACAATAATTGGTTTTAATCCCAAGTGCTTTAGCATAGCAATGTCTTTTATAACAGATTTTCTTAATTCACTGTTTATCATTGCAGATCCACCATACTTTATAATAACTCTTTTGTTGTTGAATCTTTGTATGTATGGAATTGCTTCCAAAAGGATTTCAGCCTTTTCTATTAAAGGTGCTTTATCTTCCATCATTAACTCCTATAATCGCCATTGATTCTTACATACTCGTAGCTTAGATCACATCCCCAAGCAGTAGCGCTACCACTACCATCTTGCAGTGAGGCAAGAACCTTGACTTCTTTTTCAAGCAATATTTCTTTTGCAAGCACCTCATCAAATGATATAGGTACACCTTTATCAACAACCTTTATGCTTCCTTTGTTAGAATTAAAGCTTAAATCAAGGGTATCAAGGTTGAAGTAGGCACCACTGTATCCCATTGCACATAGTATTCTTCCAAAGTTTGCATCAGCTCCAAAAAATGCAGCTTTAACAAGGGACGATTTTATTACTGATTTAGCAAGTATCTTTGCCTCGTCATCACTTTTTGCACCAATTACATTCATCTCAATAAATGTACCTGCGCCCTCTCCATCCTTTACAATCTTGGTTGCTAGTGTTTTATGTACAAGATCAAAAGCTTCTTTGAATGTTTCAAATTCTTCTGTACCTTCTACCAACTTTTTGCAGCCTGATGCACCATTTGCCAAAACTAATACAGTATCATTGGTGCTTGTATCACCATCAATGGAAATCATGTTATAGGAATCTCTGATTGAGGAGCCAAGTAATTTTTGAAGAGTATCTTTATCAATATTTGCATCAGTTGTAATGAAGCTCAACATGGTTGCCATGTTTGGATGAATCATTCCAGAACCTTTTGCAATTCCACCAATGGAAACACTCTTTCCATCAATATCAAAGTTATATGAAATTATTTTGGTAGCCTTATCTGTTGTAAGTATTGCATTTGCTGCATCTTTATTGCATCCAATACTTGATGATAAATTAGCTACTGCAATATCAATTCCTTTTTTCATTGTATCCATAGGTAAAGGAACACCTATAACACCAGTAGAGCATACAAGAATTTCATCTGAATTTGTTTTTTCACCATTTTTAGTTAGCTTTGATGCTAGATACTCAGCTGTATCCTTGCAGTCTTTTAATCCTTGTGCTCCAGTACATGCATTTGCATTTGCACTGTTGATTATAATTGAATGAACACAATCACTATTTTTTACCACCAGACGGTCGTGAACTACAGGAGCTGCAGCAACAATATTCTGTGTAAATACTCC
>CAYWGU010000104.1:7043-9114 GCA_964457975.1 uncultured Spirochaetaceae bacterium
TCGATTGCACCAACACATATAATATTGCCTGTTCTATCATCAATCTTATAGGATATATCTATTCTATTCGTTTGTTTAACAAAACGAGTTTCAGGATATTGTCCATCTTTAAGAAGATGTACAAATTGAGAATCTTGATATAAAGTTCTATAAGCTTTATCGACCATATTTTTATCAACACCTTTTTTAAGCTTTGCAGTACAGGTTGAAAGAATTCCTCTATTCATTGGAATTAGATGAGGAGTAAATTGAATCATTACGTTCTCATCAGTTAATTCACCTAATGCCATTTCAATTTCTGGAGTATGACGATGAGTTGTTATTCCATAGGCCTTAACACTTTCATTTACCTCACAAAAAAGGTTTGCAATTTTGTTTGATCTTCCTGCACCACTTGTACCACTCATTGCATTTATTATAATTGAATTACTTTCAATTAAATTGTATTTAACAAGAGGAGATAAAGTCAAAATTGAACAGGTGGTATAGCATCCAGGATTTGAAATTAAATTTGTTTCTTTAACGTCACAAGGATTTAAATCTGCTAAAGAATAAACTGCTTCATTTAATAACTTTTGAGAGGGAGCCTCTTGTTTATACCAAGTTTTATAAAGCTCTCTATCCTTCAATCTAAAATCTGCTCCAAGATCTATTACTACAGTATTCTTTATTACATTTTCATCTATAAGAGTTGTTGATATTCCAGGAGGTAAGGCAAGAAATAAAACATCACATTTATTTGATGCAATTGTCATATCAACTTCATCAAGGACTATGTTGAAGTTATCACTCATACCAGGATATATATCTGAAAACAACTTTCCAGCATAAGAATGAGATGCAAGATAAACAATTTCAATATCTGCATGCTTTGTTAATAAATATACAAGGGTTGCACCTGCATATCCTGTGGCACCAATTACTCCAGCTTTTATCATTTGGAACTCTCCTTGAAGAGAGTTTTGCATATTTATTTATTAAATTCAATAGATTTATGTATTTTTATTTATAAAAATGTATATTATAAATTATATATGTATTTTTATGTAGTGTTGAAAATGCTAAAATAGAGGTAAATATCAGACTTAATTTGTATTTAAGTTACCAATTATATATAATAATAATAAATATTTATACCATTAAATAATAAAAATTGAAACATATTTGATAAAACCTAAAGAAAAGATGGATAGTATCAATAATATATTTAGCAAATAATTAATATTGAAGATTATTGATGTATATATTTAAAAAGGAGGTAGGTAAGTTGTATTTATTGTTAGTTAAAAACAACCAGATTTTTTATCATAAAAAGTAATAATTCATTATATCTAAACAAGGATGAATCAAACATAAATTATATTTTTTTGGTTAATAGAATAAGTAAATGCATTTCATGAAATTAAATATCTACCATTTAGTCTTGCAAACTTGGGGGTTCGATTTAGTCTTGCAAAAAGCTTATTATTCTACTTTTATTCAACTTCTATTTTTTTGTAATAGTAAATGCAATTAATTATAAGTTGTATTTACATTTACAAACAACATAATTACAATTTTTACCTGAAAAATCCTTGCCTTTTTGACTTATGTGTTCCTATTATTAAATATTAGGCTGTTGGCGTTTTGTTTTCCAGGTTGGTAGCTATTTGAAATAAAGTAGTAAAGTAGCTCTAACCAAGAAGAAAGGGCATATAGATCCACAATAAATGTATTTAAGGGAAAAGAAAACTTAAAAAACTGGGAGCAAAATACATTTCGCCAAATGATATTTTACTTAAACCCAGCTTGGTAAGATATTAAGAAATAATAAACTCCAACAGTCTAAATTATAGTAAGTAATCTAATTTAAATAGGGTTGCATTTTATCTTGCAAAGAAACAGTAATTTGCCAACTCCGATGAGTTATACCCAAAATCCATATTTTTTTCTTAATATACTAAGAGTTTGTGACTAAAAGAGCTAAAAGTCAAACAAAAAAAGTTTTAAAAATCAACTTTTCATGAAATCACTTGCATTTACTTTTCCAAACATGCTTTTAGTTGCATTTAGTTTTACAATTAACCATTAT
>CAYWGU010000105.1:0-8953 GCA_964457975.1 uncultured Spirochaetaceae bacterium
AAGAAGTAAGCTTCAATGAAGCTGCAAAGAGTTGGTACGATAATGTATATTTTCCAATTATCGAAGAGTGTAGAAAGCTAAAGCTTCTATCAGCTTTTCCAGGTAACACTGAAGGCGATTTATATATTTGGGTTGTACGTCACTGGGATAATTTAAAAGAAATATCAGGTTCTCAGAAGGTAACAATTGAAACTGCTACACAGGATTATATGAGCCGTTATGGAAAAGGGTATTTTGAGAAACAAATACTTAGATTTAAGAATTTTATTAAGAGAAAATAACATATCGAAAATATTGAACGAGCATAGTTGATTTCATGGTATCCCTATATTTATGTAGTATTTTCTTGTTAATAAATAACCAAATACAAATAATAAAAGCCATTCAAGTTTAATTGAATGGCTTTTGTGTAATCTATTACTATAAAACTATTTCTTATTCATCATCCTCTTGGATGTATGCAGCAAGTTGATCTGCATAGCAGTACATAACCTACAAAGTTTTACACTAGGCCTGATGATTATATTCGTCTTCTAGAAATACTCTCTCTCATATTATTAAGAGCATCTACCCCTTCTTTGTCTTTAAGTCTCATAATTTCGACATATAAAATATTTATAAATGTAGCAGTTGCAATACTTGAAGAAAAAGCTTCAGCTACAGAATCGCTATCTATTGGACTAGCCTGCAATACAATATCTGCTAGTTTGGCAAGAGGAGAATTTGAATAGCTTGTTATAACTATAATAGGACAACCCTTATTTTTTAATTCTTCTGCTAAGGAAATAATATCATAATTGTTTCCTAGATGACTGAATAAAATTGCACAATCTTTTTTTGTGGATTGTGAAGCTAACATCAATTGCATATGAAAATCTTCTACAAAATTGCATCTAATACCTGTTCGAATAAATTTATGAAAGGCATCACGTGCGCTAATATTCGAGCCACCCAAACCAAATAAATATACATTATTAGAGTCAATCATCATTTTTGCTGTTTTCTTAATAGATGCGGTATCTAAAGATTTAGAGCTAGCTTCCAATACATCAATTGTGTATTTAAAAATTACAGAAGCAATATTATCTTTATCATCCAAGTCTATTTCATAAAACTTGTTTTTAGGAGCTATTGCTGCCTTTGCTAATGCTATTCTAAATTGCTGATAACCGGAATATCCTATTTTTCGTACAAAACGAACTAAAGTAGCTTCACTTGTTCCAACGTTTGTAGATAATTTATTAATACTTGGATCAATGCAGTCAGATGGATGCTGTAAAATATAATCAGCTATAAGTTTTTCTTTATTACTTAATTCGGTATACTTGTTTTTAATACTGTAAATAACACTAATTGGTTCCATCTTTTCCTCATTTTTCTTGTTGTAATAAATTTTTTCTAATTTATCTTTAGAACTATTATAATCATTTTATAAAATAAATTCTTATTAGTATTTACTTTATCATAAATACATCAAAAAAAAACAATCCAATAATAAATTAGTACCTTTTTGAATATTATAGTAAAATACCTACTTAAAACTAAATTTTTAATAGCAAAGACTTAACATATATTTAGTTAAATTTTGTACTGACACAAAATAGAAGCAATGAATATTTAATTAATTGCTTTGTTTTATTGCATATAAAATAAACAATTAATTTCTATTCTTAGATTCTTCTAATTTTTAATTAAACTGTATAATTAGAAGCAGCAGTGTTACCACCTTTTCCAGTCCAATTGGTATGGAAAAATTCTCCTCTTTCCTTGTCTACTCTTTCATAGTTGTGAGCGCCAAAGAAATCTCTTTGAGCTTGAATAAGATTGGCAGGAGTATTTTCACTTGTATAGCCATCAAACCAAGACAAAGCAGCAGAAAGAGAAGGTGTTGCTACACCATTCAAAGCACCAACAACAACAATCTGTCTTAAAGAAGAATTATTTTTTATTAATTCATTCTTAAAATAATCATCTAAAATTAGATTTTCAAGATTTATATTATTGTTAAATGCATTATTAATTTTATTTAATAAGACTGATCTAATTATACATCCACCTCTCCACATAAGAGCAATAGATCCAAGGTTTAGATTCCATTCTTTCTCTTTACCGGCCTTCTTTATTAATTCAAAACCTTGTGCATAGGAAATAATTTTAGAAACATATAAAGCATTCTTAAGATTTAATAATAATTCTTCTTTGTTATAGCTTTGAATTTCTGGCTTTGCTGATTTAAATTCTTTAGCTGCTATTACTCTTTTTTCTTTTTGAGCACTTAGAGATCTTGCAAATACAGATGATGTTATAAGTGTTAGTGGGATTCCTTCATTAAGAGCATTTATTGCAGTCCATTTTCCTGTACCTTTTTGTCCTGCGGCATCAAGGATATAATTGATTAGGTAATCATTACCTTCTTTATATGCTAAAATTTTACTTGTTATTTCAATAAGATATGAATCTAGTTCGCTTGTATTCCATTCTGTAAATATCTTTGAAATCTCTTGGGTTTCTAATTTTAATACTTTTCTCATAATATCATAAATTTCACTAATGATTTGCATGTCTCCATATTCAATACCATTGTGAACCATTTTTACAAAATGTCCTGCACCACCTTTACCAATCCAATCACAGCATGGAATATTGTTTTCAGCTTTTGCTGAAATACCCTGCAAAATAGGTTTGACAAGAGGCCAAGCTTCTTCACTACCCCCCGGCATCAAAGATGGTCCAAGAAGAGCTCCTTCTTCACCACCAGAAACACCTGTGCCAATATAATAAAAACCTAAGGATGTTATTTTTTCATACCGACGTTGTGTATCCATATAATTGGAATTACCACCATCAATAATGATATCACCTTTTTCCAAATATGGAATAATTTGATTAATAGTTGAGTCAACTGCATTACCTGCTTTAACCATTAGCATAACTTTTCTTGGAGTACTTAAATTTCCAATTAATTCTTTAATAGAAAAGGAGGGAATAATATTTTTATTTTCCCCTCTTTCTTCAACAAAATTTTTTACTTTTGAAGTTGTTCTATTATATACTGCTACGCAAAAACCTTTACTTTCCATGTTCAATACAAGATTTTCACCCATAACAGCCAGTCCAATTAAACCAATATCTGCCTTCATCTATTGCTCCTAATATCTAATTTTTCTCTGCGTTCATTAGAATAATCTAATAAAGAGATCTAAAGTCTATAAATTATCTTCATAAATATCTTAATTTAAACATCTGTTGAATAATAAAAAGTAGTTCAAATTAACATTAATAAGATCATAATTATATAAAGAGATAATAATTTGAAAGTTTGTTTCAGGGTTATAAAAATAATGAAACAAACATTCACTATAAAATACTTTATTTTATTGCTTACTATATAACTATATAAACAAAAATCATTAAATAAAAACAACCTTATAATATAAATAAATAATTATCTAACTAAAAATATTATACAATATATTAAATATTCATGCAATAAAATAAATATTTATTTTTTTCCTTTACTTATTTGGAAAGATGGTTAATAATACACGCAGGCATTTATAAAAAAAGGAACTCATATGAAAACAAAACGACAAGTAGACCCAATATTATTCGTAGCAATAATATTTGTTTTTGGATCACTTATAATTTTTAGTATTATTCCATTACTAAAAATATTATTAGAGAGCTTTTTTACCTATAAAGGTAATTTCTCTTTTTCAGCTTATGGTAAAGCGTTCACATCAACTCAAAATTTACACGCATTAGAAAATACTTTATTGCTTGGTGTAAGTTCAGGAATAATAGCAACTGCAGTTGGCTATTTATTTGCTTATTGTGCATCTTATGTAAAGATGAAAAACAAGAAAGTATTTAATTTAGTGGCATTGCTACCTATTGTATCACCTCCTTTTGCAGTAGCTCTTTCATTGATTTTATTGTTTGGTAGTAGAGGTTTGATTACTTATTCTCTTTTAGGATTAAGAGATATAAATATATATGGATTTAAGGGTATTTTGTTTGCACAAGTACTTTCTTACTTTCCTATTTCATATTTATTATTAACAGCTGTATTATCAGAAATTGATCCATCAATTGAAGAGGCAGCAAGAAATATTGGAGCTTCTAGATGGAGTACTTTTAAAGATATAATTCTCCCTTTAACAATTCCTGGTATTGCTAATTCCTTCTTACTTGTTTTCATCAAATCAGTAGCAGACTTTGGAAACCCAATTACTATTGGTGGTAACTATCCAACTCTTGCAACGCAAATTTATTTTCAAGCAATAGGTAACTATGATATGCAAGGTGGTGCAGCTGTTGCGATGTTATTATTACTTATCTCAATGGGATTATATGTATTCAGTAAATATTTTATCTCAAGTAAGAGTTATGTAACTATTACTGGTAAAGCAACAAGAGAAAGAGTATTGATTAATGAACGTCACATTAGAATTCCTTTAAATGGTATTTGTTATTTTATTTCATTCGTTGTTATATCCTTTTATATTTTGATACCGCTAGTATCTTTCACAAAGCTTTGGGGAGTCGATTATACTCCTACATTTGACAATTACATTTATGCTTGGAAGATTGGTAAAGAAGGACTAAAAGATGCTACCTTGATGGCTGCTATAGCGACACCTATAACTGGTGTACTTGCGATGATTGTAGCTTATTTGGTAGTTAGACGACGCTTTAAAGGCCGAAAAACGATGGAGTTTATTTCCATGCTGGGAATGACCGTTCCCGGTACTGTAATGGGTATTGGATTTGTATTATCCTTTAATGCTCCTCCTTTTGTATTAACAGGTACTTTAATGATTATGGTAATATCCTGTGTAGTAAGATACTTACCGATTGGCGTTCAATCAGGTGTAACAGCTTTACGACAAATTGATCCTTCAATTGAAGAAGCCGCAGCTGATCTTGGAGCTAACTCATATCAAGTATTTACAACTGTAACATTACCATTAATTAAAAATGCATTTTTTGGAGGTCTTGTTTATACATTTGTTAAGAGTATGACAACAGTAAGTGCTGTAATCTTCTTAATTTCAGCAAATTATAAACTTTTAACAGTTTCAATTCTTGATCAAGTTAATACTGGTAAATTTGGTGTTGCGTCAGCAATGTCTACAATGCTTATTATTGTTGTATATATTGCAATTGGTGTACTGTACTTTGTTATGGGAAGACTTGGAATAAACAAAAAAGACATAAAATTAGTCTAATAAGACAGGAGAAAATAAAAATGGAAACTAAATCAGTAAAATTAATAAACTTGGTAAAGCAATATAATTCAAAAAATAAAGATTCTGTTATAGCAGTAAATCATATAAACATTGAAATCCCAGAGGGAGAGTTCGTAACACTTTTAGGCCCCTCAGGTTGTGGAAAAACTACAACACTTAGAATGATTGCAGGATTTGAAGATCCAACAGAAGGTACTATTGAAATAGGTACTCAAGAAATCACATCATTAACTCCAGATAAACGCGATACTGCTATGGTATTCCAATCATATGCACTGTTTCCTCACTATGATGTTTATAATAATATTTCTTATGGATTAAGACTTAAGAAATTACCAGAAAAAGTAATCTCTGAAAAAGTAAATAAAATCATAAGCCTTGTTGGCCTTGATGAATTGCAGGATAGATTTCCAAATCAGATGTCTGGTGGTCAACAACAGAGAGTTGCCTTAGCAAGAGCACTTGTAATGGAACCCTCCGTCATGCTATTTGATGAACCACTTTCAAATCTAGATGCAAAATTAAGAGTTTCTATGAGAAATGAAATTAAAAAAATTCAACGAAGACTTGGTGTTACCAGTATTTATGTAACACATGATCAAACAGAGGCAATGAGTCTTTCTGATAAAATCATTATTATGAACAGTGGAAACATTGAACAGGTTGGAACACCTGCAGAGATCTATAAAGAACCAGCTTCTAAGTTTGTAGCTGACTTTATTGGTAAAGCCAATTTTGTTCCAGCTAAAGCTACAAAAGTAGTGGGTAACGATGTAACTATTGATTTATGGGGTGAATGTTTTAACATAAAGAAAAACAAGAATATTGATACTAAAACAGGAGAGGATGTCACAATTTTAATTAGACCAGAGGCAATTGAAATTGATAAAGATGGGCAGTTTAATTCTGAAATAACAATGAGTACCTTCATGGGTAACGTTCAAGAATATTTTGTTGAATATGGTGGTGTTACTTTAACTATTGAGCAAACAAATCCTGAATTTTTAAAAATAAAAACTGAGGGTAAATTAAGAATAAAATTTGAAGATAAAGATCTTCATATAGTATAAAAAAGGAGTCGACTATGAAAAAAATTATTACATTATTATTAGTTGTATTAATGGTAAGCGGAAGTGTTTTTGCTAATGGTACATCTGAAGATGGTACTAAAAAACAAGAGAAAAGAGAATTGACAATGTACATTGGCGTTGTAGAAGAACAAGCACTTAAAATTGCTGAAACTTACGAAGCAGAAACTGGTGTCAAAGTTAATTTTGTTAGAATGAGTGGTGGAGAGATTCTAGGTAGGATTAGAGCTGAGCAAAATAATCCTAAAACAGACATCTGGTATGGTGGATCAGCAGATTCCTTTATTTCAGCTAAAGTGGATGATTTATTAACTCCTTATGTATCTCCCAGTGCAGCAAATATTGCTGATCAATTTAAAGATATGGAAGGTTATTGGACAGGTATTTACCAAGGTTACTTAGGTTTTATCTGTGAAACTAGATGGTTTGAAGAGAATAATATGGAATATCCTACCAGTTGGGATGATTTATTAGACCCACGTCTAAAAGAACAAATTATTGTTGCTAATCCAGGAGCTTCCTCAACTGCATTTAATCTTCTTTCAACTCAATGTCAAATGAGAGGAGAAGAAAAAGGGATGATATATATGGCAGCATTAGACAAACAAATTAAACAATATACATCATCAGGTTCTGCTCCTGCAAGAAGTGTAGCTTTAGGTGAATGTGCTATTGGTATTACATATTTGCATAATGGTATTCGTTTGATAAAACAAGGTTATGATAATATTGCATTATCAGTACCAGAAGAAGGCACAAGTTATGAACTTGGATCTGTTGCAATTGTAAATGGTGCTCCTCATCTTGAAGAAGCAAAATTATTTATTGATTGGTGTTTAACTCCAGCTTGTCAAGAATTGGGTCAAAAATATACAGATTCTTACCAATTCTTAACAAACCCTGAATCACACACTCCTGATGAAGCTACAGCTCTTAAAGATACAAAACTAATTGAATACGATTTTGTATGGTCTGGAGAAAATAAAGACAGATTGCTTGAAGAATGGAATATTGCCGTAAAATAATATAAAAAAACTATTTTAAACTTAGGACTGCAGTATTTTGCTGCAGTTCTATTTCGCTCTAAGAATAATATGTATTTTTACAATATTAATATTACACAATTTGGTATTATACAATGAATGAAATTTTTGCAATTTGTACGGATATAGATGGAACTCTATTAAATGATAATAAGATAATTAATGATTACGATAAATTAATGTTATATAGAGCTTATTATGAAAAACATATTTCTATTGTTTTAGCTTCAGGAAGATTTAAGTCTGGACTTACTCACATTAGAGAAGAACTAGGGTTTCCTTGTGGCTATTCCTGCTTTAATGGCTCATACGTAGAACTTGATAACAAAGTTATAAAAGATGTTAAAATTGATTTATCTGTATTAGAAAAAGTTATACCCATAATAAAGGAAAATAATACATATCCTATAATCTATGACCTTCTTGATGCCTACATGGAGACAAAAGGAATTTGGTATAATCTACAGTTTAAATTTTCTCCACTTCCAAGTATAATTACGCCTCTAGAAGATTTATTAACAAAATGGAAACAAACAAACTACAGACCCTACAAAATATTGGCAAAAGATTTATATACAGAAAAATTACTTAAAACGCAACGACAAATCATAGAAGCTAATATTGAAGGAGTTGATACCTTTCTTTCATCTCCAAATATTCTTGAAATAGTGCCTACTGGAATTTCAAAAGGTTCCACTGTTGAAATTGTAAGCAACTATTTAAATACCACAAATAAACATATTATGAGTTTTGGAGATTATCATAATGATGTTGATTTAATTAAATATTCAGGTTATGGAATTGCAATGAAAAATGCCGTTGATGAAGTAAAAGAAGTTGCTTTTGCAATAACTGATACCAATGACAATAATGGAATAGGAAAAGCTATTGAAAAATATTTGTTTAATAAAATTTAGCATCACACTTTTCTGATTAGATTAGTTTTAAGACGATACAATAAATTACACAATAATAGTTTATATTAATCTGTAACTTTTAATATTTTAAGTTTCGATAGAAGGAAAATTAATCGTAGTGACTAACATTTATATAGCTTACTTTGATACAATATTTTACGCAATTTTATAATTTTAGCAGCATTTATTGGGATTAAATAAGTTTTCTTTGATAATCAAAACATACACAAAAGCCATTCAAGTTTAATTGAATGGCTTTTGTGTAATCTATTACTATAAAACTATTTCTTATTCATCATCCTCTTGGATGTATGCAGCAAGTAAATCTGAATAGCATTCCATAACAGCACCAAGTTTGACACTAGGTCTAATCATGTTTTCTTTACCAGCTAGGTGAACAAGGCCAGATACCGGTTGATTGTGGGAATCAATTTCAGTGTGAACACCAAATGGAATATGAATCATACCCATGTTCTGTGACCAAATAATCATTGATTCCAAGGCACGAGCACCTTCACATGTTGAGTGTGCGCAGCTGGTGAAGCAAGCAAAGAATTTACTTTCAAGTGATCTGTCTTCAGATTGTGGGAAAGTGGTGTCTAAGAATGTTTTCATCTCACCTGTTACGTTACCAAACATTGTTGGACTTCCAA
>CAYWGU010000106.1:0-8944 GCA_964457975.1 uncultured Spirochaetaceae bacterium
TTTCCCGTCTAAAGTTTGCTCAATAGCTTTTGGATTTGTGAATTCACAGCCACGAAAATCACGATATCGGGTTTTTCGCGGGAATCCTGACAAATAATTAAATCCCGATACTTTAAGAAAATACTTCATTAGTCTCTTTTTAACGAAGAATTATCTTTTTTCTATCGGGTTTTATTTTTTCATATTGTTGATCATTTTTCTCTGAGATAATATTTCCTCTCTAAATAATAAGGTATAGCTCAAATTGATTTTAATCTGAAAATATAGTTTTAATCATAATCAATAATGATTTTACATTATAATATCTTTTAAAGCTTTATTTAAATTCAACTATCTATAATTGAGATATGGGGTTTTAAGAAATATAAAGGAAAATAAATCCTGATAGAAATTTAACCAAACGCATATTTGTAATATTTAATTACCGATTTTCATTGTTTGTCGGGATTTTCGCGGAACTAGTTATTTAAATTATAAATATATGACATTGATAAGAGATCTTAATGCAGTAGCTAGTGTATCATTTGGAGATTGTTATGATAATGCTGCAGAAGAATCATGGAATTCAATATTAAAAAGGCTCAATCACAAAAGTTGTGGGATTTTGTTAGCTAAAGGATTTCTGATATAGTTTTTTCTACTTGCATCAAAGAGCTTGAGGAAGAAATAATCATCATCTGGATAGCCATATCCTTGGCGCCGAATAGTTTTGATTTTTAATCCAAAGCTTGGGATTAAAAATCAAATTATGTATCAGAAGAGCGTACGGCTTCAGATCTATCAAAAATTTGGTATCTTCGGTACTTTTGATTTGCAGTAACATAAAAATCCCTCTAGCTAACAGATAAATTTAGTTAGCAAAGGGATTTATCAAGAAATATATTAGGTGTTAACCCACAAATAGGTTAGAAGACCCAAATTAAAAGGTAAATAAATCCTGCTTTTGAAGTTAATGTAGAATGTTACCAAATCTATGTCTTAATTAACAAGCATAATTCCTAATACTAGTTTAATAACAAAAGATTTTATACAATAGATTGTTTTGATGTAAAATTTTGTCTGTTATATTTGTTTTGGTTCAGTTAAAAAAAATACTTTTATAAGTTTAAAATATGTTATAATAAAATATAAGACTTAAGGTAAATAACAGTTAATTAAGCCATATTAAAGCTAATGTATATTCTTTTTATTTATAATATGCTGTTGGTCTATAATTATATAAGGAAAAGTAAATGATAACTGAAGAGGGAAAACAAAATCTTGAAAATTTTGGATTTCGACTTAATCGTAGCGGAGGTCATTCTGCAAGAACAATTATGCTTGAAGAGTTGGAAATCTTGTTTTCATATGTTGAAGATACTGAAGCTCCTAAGCAATCATATATTGATGCTATAGTAAGCGAAAATTGTTTAGGTAAGCCATCAAAAAATAGTCAAAAAATAACATCCCAAATTATGTCGACAATGTATGGCTTCGATCCAAATATTCCATTGTTTAAACTACTAAGGTTCTTTTGGGCCAAAGATTCTCAAGGACACGGTTTGTTGGCTGCTCTTTGTGCATATGTAAGAGATCCAATCTTTAGAATGTGTGTTCCTTTTATTTTAGAAGTTGAGAAAGGAACTTCTGTTAACAAAGCTTTATTAGAAGAATATATAGATAAACAAGAGACTGGTCGGTACAGTTCTACTACTCTAAGTTCTGTATCAAAAAACCTAAACTCTTCTTGGACTCAAGCGGGTTATCTTATTGGTAGAATTAATAAAACTCGGGTAGATAATGAGCCTACAGCAGCTAATGCTGCTTACGCTATAATTATTGCAATTATGTTAGGTCATCGCGGCAGAACACTTTTTGATTCAGAGCCAGTAAAGATGTTAGATTGTTCACCTAGTAAGGCAATTGAGCTTAGTCAACAAGCATCAGAAAAAGGGTGGCTTGTATTTAAACGTATTGGAGATATTATTGAAGTGCAAATACCAAATACCTTCAACTTTAATACGAAAGGAGGTATTGAATGAGTAGAATTTCAGACCTAGTTAAAGCTTATGGGGAATTTATATCACTTCCTTGGCAAGATGGGATGGCAGCTTATCAACGTGTAATTATGTGTGTTTATGATGAAGATGACGAATTAAAGTTGCGTGCTGTTAAAGCTGAATTTACTTTAGCGACAACCCATGCTGGACACGATTGGGTAGAGTATGATGTAACGGATTTATTTTCAAAATGGATGATGTCAAACGCATCTGTGGAAAAGTGCTTTGAAAGACCGGAGCTCTTTAATTCTATAATTCATACTTTTAAAAATTATCTAATTAATGATTTTAAGAAATTTATTGACAATAAAACCCCAGAAAAAAACTATGTGGTTGCTTTAACGGGAACAGGATCTTTGTTTGGATTTATAAAGGTTAAATCTTTAGTTGAAGGAATAGCAAATATGGTTACAGGTAGACTTGTAGTATTTTTCCCAGGATCTTATGAGAATAATAATTATCGTCTTTTGGATGCCTATGATGGGTGGAATTATCTAGCGGTTCCAATAACTGCTGACAGTAAGAAATAAAGGAGTATGAGCATGAATCTGTATAATAAGGATGTTTTTTTACATGACCCGGCAACTAGGAAACTATTAAATGATGGAATAGCTGATGTTAACGACAACACCAACAATCCAGCTGAACTTGGTGTTCTTCGTTATGAGTTAGAAACATTTGTATGTAATGGTCAGTATGAACATGGTATCAAGTTAATACTTGAGAGTTTCTTAAATAATATTGGATATGCAGAACAATCAGCAGCCTGGGTGAGTGGGTTTTTTGGATCAGGAAAATCACACCTAGTGAAAATGCTCAGAGCCTTATGGGTAAATACTTCATTTTCTGATGGAGCTACAGCACAAGGAGTAGCAACATTACCTCAATCAGTTCGGGATCTTCTTAAAGAACTTGAGGTGCAAGGTAAACGCCATGGTGGATTGCATGCAGCATCTGGGACTCTTGGTTCAGGAGCAGATGGAAGTATAAGACTTGCTCTATTGCAGATAGTGTTTCGTTCTGTTGGTCTTCCTGAACAATATCATATTGCTAGATTTGTCATGTGGCTAAAGAAGGAAAAAATATATAACTGTGTTAAAGGATTAGTAGAAAGTGACAATTTAAATTGGCAGGAGGAATTGGATAGTTTCTATTTTTCAGAAAGCCTCCATAAAGCATTAATTCAAGTAAAACCAAATATTTTCTCATCAGCAAATGCATGTGTAGATCTTTTAGCTGAACAGTATAAGTTTGTACAAGATATAACCTCAGAGAAAATGGTTAAGGGAATAAAAGAGTCTCTTACAGTTAATGGTAAATTTCCTTTAACTTTACTTGTTTTAGATGAATTACAATCATATATTGGTGAAAATTCAGACCGATCACTAGCAGTACAAGAGGTAATCCAGGATTGTTGTAAAAAGTTCAATGGTAAACTTAAAGTAGTGGCAACAGGACAAACTGCCATTACTGGTACATCTAATTTAAAGAAACTCGAAGGTCGTTTTACAAACCGAATAGAATTATCTGACTCAGATGTTGGAGAGGTTATAAGAAAGGTAATTCTTGCAAAAAAACCTGATATGATATCTCATATTGATGATTTTGTTGAACACAATATGGGAGAGATAACACGGCATCTCAATAATACAAGAATTTGTCATAGACAAAGTGATATAGAGGATTTTTCAAAAGATTATCCTATTCTTCCTATTCGTAAACGATTTTGGGAAGAGGCATTTAGAGTTCTTGATCCTACAGGAACTTATGCTCAGCTCCGAAATCAATTAGCGATGATTGATAAATTAGTAAAAGAAAGTGCTGAATATAAACTTGGTTATATTGTTCCTGCGGATTATTTGTATTTTCATTCTGCTATTAAGCTTTTAGGCAATATGATGGTTAGTAGAAGATTTTATGAAAATACAATGAAATGGTATAAGGGTTCTGAAGAAGAAAAGTTAACATCCAGAGCATGTGCTTTGGTTTATCTGATTAATAAAATAAAAGATAGAAATAAAGATTTAGGTCTTTGTGCCACAGCTGATACTATAGCAGATTTAATGATAGTAGATCTTGCAAAAGGTTCTGCATCCCTTCGTTCTAAATTACCACAACTATTAGATTTGTGTCCTATTCTCATGAAGGTAGAGGATGAATACAGAATTCAAACTGAAGAAAGTACAGCCTGGAATGATGAATTTGGACACCAACGATCAACTATTGGTAATGAAGCTTTTCGAATTTCTGGAGAACGTCATGAACGACTAAAAAGAAAGGTTTTTGAAAAACTTCGAAGTATACGTTTATCTCATGGTAATACCAAAGTAAAAAGAGAGATATCATTACATTATGAAGAAGAAGCACCTTCAAGCCAAGACAAACTGATTTACGTTTGGATTCGTGATGGATGGACTATACCAGAAAATTCTGTTGTTTTGGAGGCGAAGCAAGCGGGTTATTCTTTACCGACCATTCATGTATACCTACCTAGAAAGAGTTCCGATGAGTTGAGTAATGCGATTCTTGATTTTAAGGCAGCTTCAGCAACAATAGAAAAACGAGGAGTTCCTGCAACTATAGAAGGGCAAGAAGCTCGTGCAGCCATGACTACCACACAAAGTCAATCAGAATCAAGAATTAATCATGTACTTGATGAAATTATGAATAACGCAAAAGTTTTTCAGGCAGGTGGGAATGAGATTAATCAAACTTCTTTTGATGCAATGATTCAAGAATCAGTAAGTAATTCTTTAGATAGAATGTATAGTTATTTTGATATGGCTGATAATGTAAAATGGGCTAAAGTGTTTGATCGTGCAAAAGGTGGAGCCACGGATCCCTTATCTTTAATCGGATATAGAGGTGAAGTGCAAGATAATCCAGTATGTAAAGAAGTATTATCTTTTATTGGTAATGAAAAAAAAGGAAGTGATATTCGCAAACATTTTTCAGAAACACCTTACGGATGGCCACAAGATGCTATAGATGCTGCTTTGCTTGTTTTGGTTTCTTCAGAATTAGTTAGAGCAGAAGACAATAGAATGAAATTAAAAAAAGCTACCGAAATTGAAAGAAAAGCAATTGGTATAACAATTTTTAAATTAGAAACTGTAGTTTTAACTACTAATCAGAAAATAAACATTAGAAAATTAATGATATTGTTAGATTTAAAAATAAATCAAACTAATTTAAACGAAAATTCTAATGCTTTCTTGGATAAGTTGGAAGAATTAGCAAACAAAGTTGGCGGAGATGCTCCTAAACCTGAAAAACAGGATGTTACCTTTATTATGGATTTGAAAAAACAAAGTGGAAATGCTCAACTTTTTTCTATATTTAATCAATCTTCTTTTATTGAACAGCGTATAAAATTATGGAAACCGCTTCATCAAAAGATTTTAAAACGTTGGTCTCATTGGCTAGTCCTCAAAAATTTAGCAAGACATGCTCAATCTTTGGACCAAGATAATTTAATCCTTGATCAAGTATCTATTATTGAACAAAAAAGACAATTGCTTGTTGATCCTGATTTAATAGAACCTTTGATAAAGAGTCTTACTGATTTATTAAGAACCGAATTGAATAAATTAGAAAAAAAATGGGATGATGCTTGGAGCCAAGGAGAGACATTACTTGTTTCTGATGAAAATTGGGACAAGATAGATAGAGAACAAAAGTATGATTTACGTTTATCTAATCAGTTGGTTGATAAATCAAAACCTGAGTTTTCAGTGCAAGATAGTGAAGCAATTATAAAGACTCTTGATAGTATAGGAATAGTAGGTTTAAGAGATCGTATAGCAGCTATGGATGGAAGGTTTAAAAAAGTACTAGTTGAAGCAGCTCGTTTGATGGAACCAAAAACCCAAGTTATCAATGTGAAGAAGCCCACTATACGTACGACTGTAGATGTTGATAGATGGTTGGAGGAAACTCGTGTAGAACTAAATGCAGCACTTGAGAAGGGCCCTGTAATAATTAGATAAGGTGGAGAAAATGTATGCGAACGTTGGATAAAGATTTGAGAAACAGTTTGGAAAATACCATTTGTGAAGCAAGAGATACAGCAGAAACAACAGCTAAAATTGTTTTAGATCAATTGGGAGTAGGAGCTAAAGTTCCGTATCCACATCTCAGTGAAAAAGATAGAAAACTTCGAAGAACGTTGAGATTTCATGGACGTCAGTTAGGAGATGTGTTGCTTGAAGATAAAACACAAACTATAGATAACCTTTTTGAAGAGGTAGCTTACCAACATTGGCATAGAATGCTTTTTTCTCGTTTTTTAGCTGAAAATGATCTTTTGATGGATGATGATTCTGATTCACCTATTTCTATGTCTCTAGAGGAATGTAATGATATGGCCTCTGATTTGGGAGCTAAGAGTGGATGGGATTTAGCTGCTAGATATGCATCTAATATGTTACCACAAATATTTCCTATTAAAAGCCCTGTTTTTTCGCTTTCATTTCCTATTGAATATCAAAAAAAACTAGAGAGGCTTGTTTCTGACATTCCATTGGAAGTTTTTGAAGCTTCAGATTCTTTAGGTTGGGTATATCAGTTTTGGCAAACAAAAAGAAAGAAAGAAATTAATGAGTCTGGTGTAAAAATTGGAGCTAGAGAGCTTCCAGCAGTTACCCAGTTATTTACAGAACCCTATATGGTTTCCTTTCTTTTGGACAATTCATTAGGGGCTTGGTGGGCATCAAGAAAGCTTAGTGAATATGAATTTTCATCTGCTTTGAATGAACAAGAGCTAAGAGATAAGGCAAGTCTTCCGGGAATGCCTCTAGAATATTTAAGGTTTGTTAAAAATGAACAAGGAGTATGGTCTCCTGCAGGTGGAATATTTGAGGCATGGCCTGATCAACTTTCCCAATTTAAAATGCTTGATCCTTGCTGTGGTTCAGGACATTTTTTAGTTGCAATTTTAGACATGTTAGTTCCTCTGAGGATGGAATTAGAAGAATTGAATGAAGATGAAGCTATTAACAAGGTATTAAATGAAAATATACATGGTCTTGAAATAGATCAAAGGTGTGTTGAATTAGCTGCCTTTGCACTAGCATTTGCAGCATGGACGTATCCAGGGAGTGAAGGTTATACTCTTCTTCCTGAGTTACACATAGCATGTTCAGGTCAATCAATAAACATAGAAGATGAGAATTTAGAAATATTGGCTAATGGAAATATTGAGCTATATCCGGCTCTTAAAGATTTGAAGAATCAATTTGAGAATGCCCCTATATTAGGAAGCCTTATTGATCCAAAGAGTTCATTAAAAAAGAATGAGCTTTTTTCACTTGATTGGGAGATGGTAAGTCCTCTTTTAGATAATATCCTTAAAAATAGTAAAGATGAGGATATAAATGAAGTGGGTAGTATAGCACAAGGATTAGCAAAAGCTTCTAATTTATTATCTGATTCATATCATTTGGTAGTAACCAATGTTCCATATCTAGCTAGAGGTAAGCAAGATGAAGTTTTAAAAGATTATTGTAAAAAATATTATTATGACTCAAAAAACGATTTAGCTACTGTATTTTTAGAAAGATGTCTTGGGTTTTGTAAAAAAGGTGGGACGACTAGTATTGTTTCGCCACAGAATTGGTTATTTTTAACAACCTATAAAAATATTAGAGAGAAACTTCTTACAGAAGACGCTTGGAATTTAGTGGTAAGGCTTGGTACTAAATCCTTTCAAACTCCTATGTGGGATTTTAATATTCAATTATTAATAATTAGTAGAGGACTAATTAGGAAAGACATACAAACCATAAGTGGTATGGATGTTTCCAATCTAAAGACATTCGAAGAGAAGACTATAGGATTATTAGGAAGGGAAATAAAGACGTTGAATCAGAAAAAACAGTTAGAAAATCCTGATTATAGGATAACTTTAGAAGGCGCAGAAAATATATCTTTACTGTCTGAATACGCAGATAGTTTCGTAGGAATTCAAACAGGTGATGACTCATTATTTCTTGAACGATTTTGGGAAATTGCAATAGTTTTCCAGGACATTTGGGAATATCTTCAGGTATCTCCAACAAATCAAGATTTATATACCGGTCAAACGAATATTATACGATGGGAAAAGGGGGAAGGTATGTTACATCATTCCCCTTCATCTTATCCAACAAAAGGGAGAAGAGCTTTTGGTAAAAAAGGTATTTCAATACATCGTATGAATAAAATAGTTCCTTATATTTTTACTGAAAAAAGGTTTCACCAAAATATTGCAGTAATAGTTCCAAATAATTCTAATCATATTTCTGCAATTTTGAGTTTTTGTATTTCATCCGAATATATTGATTCAATAAAACAAGTTGACCAATCGCTGAAGGTCACCAATTCGACATTGGTTAAAGTTCCCTTTGATTTAGAACCCTGGACCAAAGTCGCTGAAGATCAATATCCTAATGGACTCCCGCTGCCTTTCACAGATGATCCACTTCAGTGGATTTTCCATGGGCATCCATGTGCCTCTATAGTTTGGAATGAAAAAACTAAATGGACTTCCTTTGCTCCTTTTCGCTATGATAATACAGTATTACAAGTAGCGGTAGCCAGGTTACTTGGTTATCGTTGGCCTGCTGAACTAGATGAAGATATGGAATTAGCTAAAGAACAACGAGCTTTAGTCAATAAATGTTCTGAATTGGTTTCTTTTGCTGATAATGATGGTATCGTTTGTATTCCTTCCGTTAGAGGCGAATCTGCTGTCTCAGATAGATTGTTAAGATTATTAATTGCTTCTTATGGAGATCTTTGGACAGATAATACATTATCAATACTACTTCGCAATTCAGATGCTTTAGGAAAAACATTAGAGAGCTGGTTTAGAGATAAGTTTTTTATCCAACACTGTAAGCTATTTGGGCATAGACCATTTATAT
>CAYWGU010000107.1:0-8797 GCA_964457975.1 uncultured Spirochaetaceae bacterium
GAACTGTAGGCGAATCATTAATCTAGGGTATCCAATCCCTGTATATGATTAACCCGAGGTAGGGAGAAATATGATAGTGGTAAATGCTGAAAAACTGAGTAGTCTGTTGATGGAGTCCCTTATCATATTATGAATAATAAATATCAAGGAATTAAAGGGAATGAAAAAGTTTATATTAGCTATTGCAATAGGTCACATCATATGATATTTATAAAGCTTTAATTGGGGTTTAGCCTTGCTAAATCTCCTATATCTTTTTATGGTTATTAATATAAGGAGTCAAAAGATGAATCAATTTGAACAGCAAAGACTAATTCTTGGTTGCATGAGATTAAATACTCTTTCACAAAGTGAAGCAGACAAATATTTAAATCATGTAATAGAAAGTGGGGTTACCTTATTCGATCATAGTGATATATATGGAAAAGGTGAATGTGAGAAAAAATTTGGAATATTCTTAAAGAATAATCCAAGTGTGAGAGATAAGATAGTACTTCAAGATAAAATTGGCATTGTAATGGGGAAAATGTATGATGCTTCTTATAAGCATATAATCGAAGGTGTTGATAAACAATTGAAGGTTCTAAATACTGATCATTTAGATATATTGCTTATTCATCGTCCTGATGCATTGCTTGAATCTGATGAGGTAAATAAAGCCTTTAATGAATTAAAGAAAAGTGGAAAGGTAAATGATTTTGGTGTTTCAAATTTCTATTCGTCTCAAGCCCAATTGCTCCAGAGAGGACTTGATGAAAAATTAAAATATAATCAACTTCAATTTGGACCTGCTAGATCTGAAATGGTAACTGATTCATTGCAGGCCAATATGCTTCAAACTGGTCCTACTAATAGATATTCAGATACATTGGATTACTGCAGATTGAATGATATGAGAATTCAAACATGGTCACCACTACAATGGGGAATGATTGAAGGCTGTTTCTTTAGCAATCCTAAATATGCTAAATTAACCAAAACTTTGGAGAAAATAGGAAAGAAGTATGGTGTTGATAAATCGGCCATTGCAATTGCATATAATTTAAGACATCCTGCAAATATGCAGGTAATTATTGGAAGCATGAATAAAAAGCATTTTGATGCAATGATTGCTGCAAGAAATATAAAACTTGAAAGAGAAGAATGGTATGAAATTATGTTAAGTGCAGGGTATCCTCTTCCATAAATGAATAGCTTATGTAATGAATAAATTTTATACAATGTGAAAAAGTATAATTATAAATTATTAAGGTAATTTACGATAATAACAAGTGCAAAAATTATGGGATAATTCCCTACTAATTTTTGTACTTGTTTTTTATCTGAACTAATATTATTAAAATAGTGAAATTACTTCTCTTTATTATTAGCGGAAGATACCGATAGGTATCTGTAGTTATGGGTTTAATACCCCGGGGCTTGCCCCGAGGAGGTTCATTAAGGTTTGTAATCAATCTAATATTAATAAATTTTAAGTTGCATAATAAAAAATTAATAACATTAATTTGTGTGTAAAAACAAGAAGCTCTTTTAACGTGATCAATTTTATAAGGTTGATATTTTATTGTTATTGCAAAATATTTTATCTATAAATAATATAAAATTGTGGAATTAAAAGTGCAACTTTTCCATAAAGCTATTGACGGCCAATGTAAACTAGTTAATGATTATATTATGAAGGAGAGATATAATGAGTGGAAAAAAATATTGGTTAATTAGTGCTAATTTTCGTGGAAAGGGGACCACTGATGAAATGATAAAGAAATGTTTCAATCAAAGTGTCTTAATGACTGCATGTGGTCCTGAAAAATGTCCTGAGTTTTACAATGAAATTCAAAGTGGTGATATGTTCGTTGTTGCAAAAAACAACCATCAAAAAAGCATTGTCTGTCATGCTGGTTTGATTAATGGCAAGTTAAATGAATGTCCAACTGATGAGAACTGTGGTTATTATTATTTTCTTCCAGATGATTGCAGGAATGCTGAACTACAAGAAATAATAAGACGTACCTATATAGAATTACCAGGTGGTGATAAGGCTAATCCTTATGAAGGTTTTAATGGTTGTGTTCAACTGGATCCTAAATTAGAACTTTCAAAGAAGTTAAAGGATCTCGCTGATGAAACACTGATGTTCTTAGCTGGTGTCTATAATGATCTATCACAAAGAAACTAATTATAAAAAATAAAATAAAATAAAATAAGATATAACTCAAACCACCAAGCATTTGCCTGGTGTTTTTTATAGTAGTCTTCATGCTTCTGTATTATAAACACCTTATATGAATGCTTTTCTTGTATTTGAAATGGAATAATTGACACTTCCTTATGGGAAAATGGAAAATCGTATGAGATAACTACTACCTTACATTTTGTTAGTTAAAATAAATTACTTTTTAAGAACAGGTAACCTTATGTTAGTTACCATTATATAAGATAAAATGAAATAATTGATTTTAGTAAATCGGTTTACTAGAATAAAATACTATAGGGTAAGGAAATAAAAAAAAATAAAAGTTTTAGTTGACCGGTTTAATAAACTGGTTTACAATTAACACAAAAGGATGAGTAAAGATCCCGATTAAAAATTTATCCAAGATAAGGATTAGGAGAAAAATTATGAAAAAACTATTAATTGGTTTAACAATTGTAGCATTAGCATGTAGTTCATCTATTTTTGCTAACGGAGCGCAAGAAACAAAAGCTGAAGGTTCACAAGCTGAAAGCATTTATGTTTATAATTCAAAAGGTGAGAACGCAGCACAGTTTGCAGCTATGTGTAAAGCTTATGAAGCTGAAACAGGTATTGTTGTAAAGAACTTTTCAATTGGTTCTGGTCAAGACCACATGGAAACACTAAGAGCTGAAATGAACAGTAATGAAATGCCAACTATATTCTCAATTCAAGGTATGAAAGAATTACCTGAGTGGGAACAAGGTGGATTTGTACAGAATTTATCAAAAGTAACTACTGGAGACTTTGGCAAAATGGCTCAAGCTATTCCTGAAGGTTTAAGACTTTCTTCAGACGGTATGAACAGCTATGGTGTTCCATATAACGTAGAAGGTTATGGTTATATTGCTGATAAAGCAATGCTACAAGAACTATTCAACACTGATCCAACAGCTGATATCCAAGCTGCATCATATGATGAATGGGAAGATTTTGTAAAAACAATGACAGCATGGATTGCTAATCCTTCAGCTGCTCAAGTTACCTTAAATGGTACAAAATATACTCTAGTTGCTAAGAAAGGTTCTCTTTCAAGTAACTTAACTGGTGTATTTGCTGTAATGGGTTCTGAAAAATGGACTTATGGTGATCACTTCATCAACGTTGCAATCAATGCTGTATTTGGTTCATCCCGTGATGCTGCTAATGCAACTGATGCTCAAGTAGCAGAATTAGAAGGTGCTTTCAGAGCTTATGCTAAAGCATTAGATCTTAAGACAAGCAATCTAGCTGGTGCTGATGGTCCTGCTAAAAGAGGTCAAGCCTTTATCTCTTCAGCTAAATATGGTTATGATCAAGCTGTTCAAATCTTTGCACAATCAAAAGCAATGTTCCTTAAACAAGGTAACTGGGCATTTGGTAACATTGAAGGCGTAAATGCTGACATGGCTGCAAGACTAGAATTCTTACCTGTTAAGATGCCTTTCACTGCTAATGATGTTAAGAGAACAGACACAACTGTTGCTAAATTAAATTCATCAATTCCAGTATTTGTACCTAATTACTATGCTGTAAACGCATTGGTAAGTGATTCTAAAAAACAAGCTGCTTATGACTTCTTATATTGGTTAAACAATAGTGATATTGGTAAGAACTTTGTAGTTAATGAATTTAATTTCATTCCTTATAATGCTGATCCTGCTACAATAACTGTTCCTAACAGCTTAGGTAACTCAATTATCTCTTATATCTACAGTGATAACACTCTTAGTGCACCTTACAATGGTAGCCCTGCAAGTTGGTCTGGTGATATTGTTGGTAAGCTTGTAATGGAAAATTATCTAACAAAACTAAATTGGAACACAGCAGATTACAATACAATTGCAGACTATGCTGTTACAAAATGGCAAGAAATGAACTAGTTCATTTGAATTAGACTAGCAACTACAAAAATGGGCTGAGGGTTTTAATAAATTCCAAAGCCCATTCATTTGAAGTGCATTATTAAGGTGATATAATGAATATTTATAAGAAATGGTTTTGGCCATTAGTAGCTCCCGCACTAATATTGTTTGTAGCAGTAGTATTGGTTCCTTTTATTGTTGGTTTTGTAAACTCTTTTCTAGCATGGAGAGGTACATATTATTTCGATCCTGACACTAATACCCGTGCAACTAGTTTTTTACAATCCTTTGTAGGTCTTAGAAACTACAAAGAAGCTTTTCAAGATGAAAGATTCATGCATGCGTTCTGGTATACAATTGAATATGCATTCATCGCTGTTATTTCCATAAACGTTATTGCATTGGCTCTAGCAGTATTGCTTGATAATATATCAAAAGGTGCTGGTGCTTTTAGAACAGTTTTCTTCCTTCCTAACATGTTAGGTGGATTGGCATTAGGTTTCATATGGCAGTTTATTTTTCAAATTGTTTACACAGATATCCTATTTGCTCCAGATGCATTGCTACATAACGAATTTCTTCGTTTCATGACCCAGGATACAACAAAAGCATTATTCGCATTGGCAATCATGAGTGTATGGCAGTATGCAGGTTATATGATGATTATTTACACTGCAGGAATTAACAACATTCCAATCGATTATTATGAAGCTGCTTCCTTGGATGGTGCATCCGGTTGGCAGAAATTTAGAAAGATTACAGTTCCAATGTTGATGAGTAGTTTTACAATTTGTTTATTCATGGTAATTGCAAATTCATTTAAACTTCTAGATCAGAATATTGCTTTGACAGATGGTAACTTTAATACCAGAATGTTAGCTCTACAAATTTTAAGAACCACAAAAGATACCTCAATACCAAACTATGGTAAGGCACAAGCACAGGCGGTTATCTTCTTCGTTATTATTGCTGTAATTTCAACCATTCAGGTTCGAGCTACATCAAAGAGAGAATTGGAGTATTAAAATGGCACATATAACAACAGTCGAAGAAGGAAATTACTTCAGAAAAAAGAAAATTCAAAAAGGTATTGTCTATGTAGTATTGATGCTTATTGCAATTTATACCTTAGCTCCTCTCTATTTCTTAATTGTAAATAGTTATAAAGGAAATGTAGATATAATTGGAAGTCCTTTGGCTTTACCTACAAGCTGGTCATTTCAATATATTGTAAACGCTGCAAAAGAGATTCACTTTTTATCTTCATTGTTCATAACAGCATTTATAACAGCTGTATCAGTTTCATTGATTATTATAGTATCATCACTGGCAGCTTGGATAATGGTTAGAAATAAAACAAAAGCCAGTAACATAGTATACCTATGTTTTACAGCAGCTATGTTGATTCCTTTCCAATCAGTAATGTATCCTTTGATTCAGATTTTTGGTGATGTTGGTTTAAAGAACATTCCAGGTTTGATTATCATGTATGGTGGATTTGGATTGTCAATGTCTGCTTTCTTATATCATGGTTTTGCTAAAGGCGTACCTCGTGGTATTGAAGAAGCAGCTTTAATTGATGGTTGCAGCATAATGCAGATCTATTCAAATGTAGTAATGCCATTGTTATCATCGATAACAGTAACAGTTATTATTCTAAATGCAATGTGGATTTGGAATGATTATCTACTACCTTTCTTGGTAATTGGTAACTCTACAATAGCAGAAGGCTCTATATTAACAACACACAAGACGCTTACCCTTGAATTGTATTTTGCAAGAATTCTTGCAGGACAGTATGGTAACCCTTGGGAGTTAATATTCCCTGCAGTATTCATTACCATCCTACCAATGGTAATAATATTCTTAGCACTTCAGAAATACATTGTTAAAGGTATTTCAGCTGGTGCTATTAAGAGCTAGTACTCCCCTATTAGCTTGATTAAATAACAGAAAGATACTTTTATCTGTGGGGAATATAAATCCCCACAGATGAATGTTTTACAAAATCAAATATTATAATGATTTTATCATTGGTTTATATAGTTTGTTGTTGAACTTTTAGCATAATATAATATATAAACGAGTAATAAAGTTTTAATAAAAAGACAGGAAAACATGATAACACCTAAAAAGAAAAGACCTACCATTAAAGATATAGCAAGAGTAAGTGGTTTTTCTAAAACTTCTGTTTCCTTTGCATTTAATGACCCAAAGAGGTTAAGTAAAGCAACAGTTGACAAAATCATGTTAATAGCAAAGAATCTTGGATATTTTCCAGATCCACTTGCAAGAAACATGTCACTGCAAAAGCATTTTTCAATCGGATTTTTGCTTCCTCAAAATATCAATCACACAATGAATAACCCATATATACTGAAGGTTATTGAAGGTATTTCTCAAGTATGTGAGCAAAAGAACTATACCTTAACAATCATTCCACCCTTGAATCAATCAGTAATTGAAGCTGTTAAGAATGCAGCTGTTGATGGACTCATTACAATGGGAATGGATATTGAATTACAGATAGTAGAAATACTAGATCATCGTAATATTCCTTTGGTTGCAATAGATGGTAATCCATCTCAGAGTATTCCATCCGTAAATATTGATGATGAAGATGCATCATACGATATCATGTGTGAGGTTCTTAAAAGAGGCCACAGAAACATAACAATTGTATCATTAAGTGAGGATCTTTTCTCGGATAAAGTTTCAAGTAAGGTTCAGACTGTTCCAATGCTTAGAAGAAAGGGATATGAAAGAGCCTTGGAAGAATATGGTTTAACCCTTAAAGATGAGTGCATAAACATAATCCTTTCAGAGTGTACCTTTGAAGATGGAGTCGCTCTTTATTCTGAAATATTTAAACAACAACCAGATGTTACCTGTGTTGTAGCCATGAGTGATATTGTTGCAATTGGTTTGCTTTATCAATTACGACATGAAAATATTGCAGTACCTGAAAAAATTTCAGTTGTAGGATTTGATAATCTACTTGAAGCTAAGTTGATTTCCCCTCGTCTTACCACTGTTGATCAACCAGGCCTTGATAAGGGTGTTCAAGGAGCAAAGCTCCTATTTGACTATATGGAAGGTCACGAAATAGAATCTAAGAGAATTGAAATTCCTTATAATTTAATAGTTAGAGAATCACTAGGAGAAGTTAATGTTTAAAACAAGAAGTAGTGGCGTGCTTTTACATCCCACATCATTACCTGGTAAGTATGGTATTGGTGATTTTGGGAATGAAGCATACTCTTTTGTAGATCAATTAAAAAAAACAGGTGTTAAACTATGGCAAACCCTTCCTTTAGGCCCAACGGGTTATGGTAACTCGCCATATGCATCAAGATCATCATTTGCTGGCAATGAATTATTAATCAGCATAGATTCCTTATTGGAAGAAGGGTATTTAAGTGAAGATGATTTACTTGATATGCCAATTTTTTCTGATGCTAAGGTGGAATATTATAAAGTTGAACTTTGGAAAAAACCATTGCTCTTAAAAGCTGCTAAAAACTTCATGAAGACGAATAAAGAAGCAAAGCTTTTCAATAAATTCAAAGAAGAGAACAAATCTTGGCTTGAAGATTACTGCCTTTATATATCAATCTATGAAGAATATAATGATAGCAGATGGTATGGTGTTTGGGATGAGAAATTAAAAGATCGTGATGAAAAAGCTCTAGATGAAAAAAGAAAATCCAATAAACAAAAAATAGATTGTTATCGAGTACTTCAGTACATATTCTTCAAGCAGTGGCATTCCTTAAAGAAATATACCAATGATAATGGAATAATGATTGTTGGAGATATTCCAATTTTTGCTTCAGGTGATAGCGTTGATATTTGGTGCAATACTGATTTGGTTAAAACCGATGCCGATGGAAACTTTAAGTCAGTTTCTGGTTGTCCACCTGATGGATTTACTCCTCTTGGTCAACTTTGGGGCAATCCTGTATATGATTGGAAGAAAAATGAAGAAACCGGCTTTGAATGGTGGATTGAAAGAATAAGACATCAACTTACACTTTGTGATGTCCTTCGAATTGATCATTTTAGAGGGTTTGAATCAAATTGGGAAATTGAATATGGCGCTCCTGATGCCTCTAAAGGTGTTTGGACAAAAGGTCCAGGACTTAAGTTATTCAGTGCTGTTAAAGAAAAATTGGGTGATGTTCCACTAATTGCAGAAGATCTTGGTTACATGACTGATGAAGTTGTAAAGCTCAGAAAAACTCTAGGTTATCCTGGAATGAAGATTGGTGTATTTGGTTTTGAAGTTCAAGAAAATGGTATTCTTAATAAAGATAATATGGATTTCCCAGCAAATTATGATAAGAACTGCTTTGCATATCCAGGAACGCATGATAATACTCCAGTTCAACATTGGTTTAGCCTTCTAACAACAAGCCAAAAGAACACTGTTTGTGATTGCCTTGCAACAAATCATAATAATGTTCATTGGGCTATGATTCGTGATATTTATTATTCAAAGGCAAATTATGCTGTTGTTCAGATACAAGATATTTTGGGATTATCATTTGAAGGAAGAATGAACACTCCATCAACCTGCAATGATACCAACTGGGCTTGGAGAATCAATTGTTCACTTGATGAAGCACTTGAAAGACTTTCTAGATTGATAAAGTATTCAAAGAGAGATAATTAAATAATTATCGGATGGTGACGTCAAATATAAAATACAACATCTATT